>NZ_AEXS01000007.1:0-17735 GCF_000204455.1 Paenibacillus sp. HGF5
GCTGACGTCCCCGTTCCGTAAACCCGCCGTTTCGCTGCTCCAGCACGCCATCCGCTGCCCAGTTGGCATAATTCCAGGTAACTCCCATCAATCGTACGCCCATATCAAATAAAAGCTGAACGTAATACAGATTGCCCTCCAGCCCGTCAACGCCTTCCAGCGACAGCACGCCGTACCGCTCCGTCTTGCGTTGTCTCATCTCTCGGACTTGTTCCCGCCAAAGCAGGGGCTTCAGATGACCCGCGTTCACGATGCGGCTTCGGTATACATCCAGTTGGGCCAATACGCGTTCAAAGGAGGGCCTCCCGAATTTCTCCGACAAGAACACAGCGAACACCTGAAGCGCCAGATCCCCCTGCTCCAAACGCTGCAACGTTACGTCCAAATGCGGGCCGTCCACAAAAGAGGCTTTGGGATCTTCCCACATTTTGCTCAAAGCATCGCAGTGAAAATCAACCGTCCGCATCGCGGCGCTCATCTCCCTTCTGACCTGTCACAGCAAAAAGCCTGTTTACGCTTAGCAGAGTAAACAGGCTCATCCTCAACATTCGAAATTTATCTAGGTTCCACGATCAATTTAATTGCCGTCCGGTCTTCGCCATCAATCACAATATCCGTAAAAGCAGGGATGCATATCAAATCCACCCCGCTCGGTGCTACAAATCCCCGGGCAATTGCTACCGCTTTAATGGCCTGGTTCAGTGCTCCCGCCCCAATCGCTTGCAGTTCCGCTCCGCCCCGCTCCCGAAGAACTCCAGCGAGCGCCCCTGCAACCGAATTAGGATTGGATTTTGCTGAAACTTTTAATACTTCCATGGTAAGTACCTCCCCTGGGAATGTTGAGTGATGGTTTGCTTCCGCTTACTAGATGTTATTCGTGAGGGGGGAAAAAATTCCTGCTTTTTACCATCCGTACCTAATTTAATTAAACGGATTTTGACGCTTTTAATCCATCCGCCATTCATCTTCGTACATGCGGATTTTTTGGATCTTCCGGGCTTTTCCCGTCTCCTCATCCATGTCCACGCATACAGCGTGGAACTGCCATTTGCCTTCGTCGACCTGGAAACGGGCAGGAAGCTGGGTCTTGAATTTATACATGACCGCATCGCGCTGCATGCCCAGGATGCCTTCCTTGGATCCCACCATCCCGGTATCCGTAATGTATGCCGTTCCTCCCGGGAGTATGGTATCGTCATTGCTCTGGACGTGGGTGTGCGTGCCGACCACCATCGAGGCACGGCCTTCCAGATGCCATCCCATGGCAATTTTCTCCGAGGTCGCCTCAGCATGAAAATCCACAAGGATGCATTTATGCTTTTGGCGCAGTTCATCCACGATGTCATCGGCGGCCCGGAACGGGCAATCAATGGCTGGCAGGAATGTCCGTCCCTGCAAATTCACGATCGCCAGCTGTTTGCCGTTCGCTTTAATGACGGTGTATCCGCGGCCGGGTGTGCCGGGCGGGAAATTCGCCGGGCGAATCATGCGCGGTTCGTCGTCGATAAACTCAAAAATATCCTTGTTATCCCACGTGTGGTTTCCCAAGGTGATGCCATGAATGCCCCAATTGAAAAATTCATTGGCTATGGCCGAGGTGATGCCGCGGCCTGAAGCCGCGTTCTCCCCATTGGCAATAATAATGTGCGGATTATATTTGGACTTCAGCTCGGGAAGGGAAGCTTTCAGCGCCTTGCGTCCTGTGCTGCCGACAATGTCTCCGATGAATAATACTTTGATGTCAATCACTCCTTCAGGGGAGCCTGTCCTGTCCTGTCCTGACTTGATCCCAGGCAGGTCGGTTCCCGATTCATGGATAGTCCGATATGTATTTTCGGATATCTTAAAGATAAAAAGTGGCCGGAATGCGGCCACTTTTTAAGGTCCAAACTCTATTTCGCGTAATCGACCGCACGGGTTTCCCGGATAACGGTGACTTTAATATGACCCGGATAATCCAGTTCATTTTCAATCGTTTTGGTAATGTCGCGTGCCAAGCGGAATGCTTCGGCATCGTCGATTTTTTCCGGCTGTACCATGACGCGAACTTCACGTCCTGCTTGAATGGCGTAGGATTTCTCAACGCCTTCAAAGGATTCGGAAATTTCCTCGAGCTTCTCAAGACGACGGATGTATGTCTCAAGCGTCTCTCTGCGTGCTCCCGGTCTGGCAGCGGACAATGCGTCGGCTGCACCCACCAGCATGGCGATAACCGAAGTTGCTTCGCAATCACCGTGATGAGAGGCAATGCTGTTGATAACCACCGGATGTTCCTTATACTTCTTCGCCAGCTCCACGCCGATTTCAACGTGCGATCCTTCCACTTCATGATCCAGCGCTTTACCGATGTCATGCAACAGTCCTGCCCGTTTCGCAAGCACGATGTCTTCGCCCAGTTCGCCGGCCATCAGGCCAGTCAAATAGGCCACTTCCATGGAGTGTTTCAACACATTTTGTCCATAGCTCGTACGGAATTTCAGTCGACCCAAAATTTTGATCAAATCCGGATGCAAACCGTGTACGCCAACCTCGAAAGTGGCTTGTTCTCCATACTCGCGAATGCGTTCGTCCACTTCCTTGCGGGATTTCTCCACCATTTCTTCGATACGAGCCGGATGAATCCGTCCGTCCGCCACGAGCTTTTCCAAAGCCGTACGGGCAATTTCACGGCGAATCGGATCAAATCCGGACAGAATGACAGCTTCCGGAGTATCATCGATAATAAGGTCAATCCCTGTAAGGGTCTCAAGCGCACGAATGTTTCGGCCTTCACGCCCGATAATCCGGCCTTTCATTTCTTCGTTCGGCAAGGTGACAACAGAAACCGTGGTCTCAGCTACGTGATCAGCCGCACAGCGTTGAATAGCCAGCGTGATGATCTCGCGTGATTTCTTATCTGCTTCTTCCTTCGCCTGCTGCTCGATTTCTTTGATCATCTGAGCGGTTTCATGACGAACTTCTTGCTCAACATTGCTGAGAATGATGCTGCGGGCATCCTCCATCGTCAGGTTGGAGATGCGCTCCAGTTCTGTCGTTTGCTTCTTGTAAATGGCATCGATTTGCTGCTGGGTTTCCTCTATTCGTTTCTCTTTGTTCGCCACTTGTTCTTCTTTACGTTCCAAAGATTCTATTTTTTTATCCAGCGACTCTTCCTTTTGCAACAATCTGCGCTCCTGCCGTTGAATTTCATTCCGGCGCTCGCGAGTGTCTTTTTCAGCTTCGGCTCTGATTTTATGAACTTCGTCTTTAGCTTCGAGAACCGTTTCTTTCTTCAATGCTTCTGCTTCCTTCTTCGCACTTTCGACGATCTGCAAAGCGGCATGCTCGGCACTGGAAATTTTAGCTTCTGCAAGGGATTTGCGAATAAAATAACCGAACCCAAAGAATATAGCGGCTACAGCGAGAACGATTATGATCCAGATCCAAGTTTCCATCTGTTCACCTCCTCGTTGTTTCCTCCAAGGCATTCCTTGGGAAAATGTGCAATTGTCAGGTTACTCATTCATACATAAAATTTTCCGGCAGTGGAAGCTGCCGTCCATACTGCGCACGCCATAATGACCGTACGCAAATCCCGCCTTAGCCAGCGGAATACATTTCACTATGAATTGGCGATTTAAGAATCTTTCACAAAGTAGTCACTTTTTTGGAAGGAAAAAGGATTCTAATTTATGATAAAAAGATTCATATTTATTTTAGTATTTATAAAAAGATATTGTCAAGGGAAAGCAATGGGTAAACGTCAGTTTCATCCAGCGAAACCATTTCTTTAGCGAAAAAATGCACACCTGCTTGCGCTTTATTCAAAATCATACGGCTCTTCGTCCCATTCGCCTTTCTCCTGCTCCTCTTCAATCAGAAGTTTGAGTGCCTGGCGCACAGGCTCTCCCCCAAACCCCCTACGCATTAAATATGCTCCGGTTTTACGTTTGCGATCCAGCAGCTCCCCCTGGGTTTGCTGCCATTTTTTTCGTCCCACGGCCAAGCAGCTCTCCAATTCCGATTCTGCGCTGATCTCGCCCAAAGCCTCCGAAATCAGCTCGGTGCCGATCCCCTTCTGCCTCAGCTCCTGCTTAACCCACAGCCGTCCCTTTTTATGGCTGGTCATGCGCTGCTCTGCCCACATCTTAGCGTACAGCGCGTCATCCAACAGCTTGTCCTTCTCGAGGCGTTCCAGCGTCGTCTCCACGCTGCCGGGCTCGAACCCCTTTTGCTGCAAACGCTGCGTGATCTCCTGAGTCGTCCTAGGTTTCCGAGCCAAATGATTCAGCGCTTCCACGTAAGCCCGCTGCCGCTCATCTGCCACGACAATCTCCTGCAGCTCTTCCTTGCGAAAAACATTTCCCTTTAACATGCGATATTTAAGCATCACGTCTTCATGAACGGTCATAAGGTACGGACCGAACGCGATTTGATACCGGTGTTTGGGCTTTTTCAGCATTTCGACAGAAGTTATGACCAGATCCTCGTCTTCCGGAAAATGTCCAATTCCCGAGGAATCCGCCTGCCCCGACGTTTCTTTATTCTCTATATCCATACGACGCTCCCTTCACTGCTGCACGCTTCTCGACACATCGTCAAGACCAATGATTCGGCAGAAATAAATGCAAAGAAGACCGTCTGGCGTTACCCACACCGGACGGTCCCAAACACTGTCATCGTTAACCAGCGATTTATTACTCTACCTTAAACAACTCTTGCTCTTCCAATTGCTCTTGTTCCTTCTCCTTGTCGGAAGGCTCAGGAACAGCCGTCGTCAGATTACTCGCTTCACGGATCTTGTTCTCGATCACGCTTGCGATCTCCGGATTCTCCTTCAAGAACTGCTTCGCATTCTCGCGGCCTTGACCAAGACGGTCACCGGCATAAGAATACCATGCTCCGCTCTTATCCACGATATCCAGCTCCGTACCGATATCGATCAGGCTTCCCTCTCTAGAGATGCCTTCGCCGTACATAATATCAAGCTCGGCCTGTTTGAAAGGTGGAGCTACCTTGTTCTTAACAACCTTAATCCGTGTGCGGTTACCCACCACATCGTTGCCCATTTTGATGCTCTCAATTCGACGCACGTCCAAACGAACCGTGGAATAGAACTTCAGAGCACGTCCGCCAGGCGTCGTCTCAGGGTTACCGAACATAACGCCAACCTTCTCGCGAAGCTGGTTGATAAAGATGGCAATCGTTTTCGACTTATTGATGGCACCCGACAATTTACGAAGAGCCTGGGACATCAGACGGGCTTGCAGACCTACGTGGGAATCACCCATGTCGCCTTCGATCTCGGCTTTCGGTACAAGCGCCGCAACCGAGTCAATAACGATGACATCGACGGCTCCACTCCGTACCAGAGCTTCCGCAATTTCCAGCGCCTGCTCGCCCGTATCCGGTTGGGAGAGCAGCAATTCATCAATATTAACGCCCAGTTTGTTTGCATACGATGGATCCAGAGCATGCTCGGCATCGATAAATGCAGCTTGTCCGCCAGCCTTCTGAACCTCTGCGATGGCATGCAGGGCTACTGTTGTTTTACCGGAGGATTCCGGGCCGTACACTTCGATAATCCGGCCTCTAGGCAAGCCGCCGGTTCCTAAAGCTATATCCAATGCCAACGATCCGCTTGGCACAATCTCAACTTGCATATGGGTGGATTCACCCAGTTTCATGATGGAACCTTTTCCGAACTGTTTCTCTATCTGACGAAGCGCCATTTCCAGCGCAGCACGACGATCTGACAATTGTTCCACAACCCTTCACTGTTGATAGTCTTATCATACCTTGTTTTGACACGTTTGCCAAGCTTTTTTTCGAACATACATTCGTTTTTTTTATTCAACTCCCCTTCCCGTTCATGCTCCGAACCCTATGTATAAAGAACAAGAACCGTGGCAACATCAATCGATATGCCACGGTTCTTCCGTATTTCCCATTATACTTGCAACGGTTCCTAAATTCAAGAACAGCTATTTAGCAAGGTGTAAATTTTTTACTTTTCCAAATGCTCGGTCCCTTTTTTTCCACGAAGCCTAAACCTGCTCAGACGCTACGAGACGCTGCCAAAGCCGGTATAGCAGCGCTTTGGTTGCGCGGAGCCGGATCGTTTCGCGGTTGCCTTGGAGGTTCAGCTCATGCACTTCCGTTTCTTTGCCCCTTTGGGACAATCCGATGTAGACCAGCCCTATAGGCTTGCGTTCAGCGTAACCCGGACCTGCCACGCCTGTCACCGATAAGCCGAAGTCGCTGTCGGTTACCATCCGGACATGATCCGCAAGCGCTTCTGCAACCTCCGCACTGACGGCCCCCGGCGCATCGTCCCCCTCCAGCAGCGCATGCGGGATATGCACAAGCTTCTCCTTGATCTGGTTGGTGTAACAGATGATCCCCCCAAGAAACATCGATGCGCTTCCGGGAATGGAGGTCAGGGTCTCCGCTACAAGTCCTCCCGTGCAGCTCTCGGCCGCGCTCAGGGTCCAGCTTCGATCTGCCATCATGTCCACGATGACCTTTTCGATAGGCACATCCTCGTTGGCATACATAAATTCAGGCCCTCTCTCCTGGATCCTGGCTTCCAGTTCATTCAGTCGGACCATCGCCTCAGACTCGCTGGAGGCCTTCGTGGAGATGCGGACGGTGACCTCCCCATCCTTGGCATATAGAGCAATCGTCGGATCGGTCTGGGCCGTAATCAGGTCCTCCAGGCGCTGATCCAGCGCGGACTCCCCAATGCCCGCGAATTTAAGCATCTTCGAATAGATGGGAAGCTCATCCGTGAGCACATGCTGCAGAAGCCAAGGCTTGGCCTCCTGCTCAAACATCGGCATCAATTCTTTGGGCGGCCCCGGCAAAACGATATAATGAGTGCCTTCATAGGATACCGCGTTCCCGACGGCGAGGCCTGTCTCGTTCGGAAGCGGGGTTCCTCCCTCGATGGCGAGAGCCTGGCGCCGATTGTTCTCGGTCATGACGGATCCCCGCTCATGAAAGAAGCGTTCAATCCGGTCCATGGCCATCCGGTCGATATGCAAGGAACGATTTAGAAAGGAAGCCAGCGCATCCTTCGTCAGATCGTCCTGCGTGGGACCGAGACCGCCGGACAGGAGTACAATATCGGCTCTGCTGCTGGACAGGCGCAAGGCCTCCTTGAGCCTCTCCAGGTTGTCCCCGACAACGGTTTGATAGTACACGTCGATCCCCATTGAAGCAAGCTGTCTGGACAAATACTGTGCATTGGTATTCACGATCTGTCCGAGGAGAAGTTCTGTTCCAACTGCAATGATTTCTGCTTTCATGATTCATCGATCCTCCCGTATCTTCTATCTCTTCGTTAGTAGCTGCCTTCGTTATTCCTTGCCCGGCGGAAGAAAAAAGCAATAGGATGGCTCCTATTGCCGTTATGCCCCGGTACCTTTGAGAAGGTGCCTGTTCTGGACAAAATATTCGATTCCCGAATAGATCGTAATCAGCGCGGCAGCCCAGATCGCAATGACATCAAACGGAATCCCCAAAAATACAAACGGGAAATTGTTGATCAGAAGCGCGACAATCGCCACGATCTGAATCACCGTCTTGATTTTTCCGGATTGACCTGCTGCGACTACCGAACCTTCCAGAAGCGCAATTTGTCTCAAGCCAGTCACCGCAAATTCCCTGCTGATGATGACAACAGCAATCCAGGATTCGCATTTTCCCATCTCTACAAGCGATATGAGTATGGCCGCAACCAGCAGTTTGTCCGCCAGCGGATCCAGAAGTTTACCCAGATTCGTCACCATATTGTTTTTCCGGGCCAGATACCCGTCAATCCCGTCCGTGCTTGCAGCAAGTATGAATATCAGTGCCGCAATCAATTGGTTATAGGGCAGGACAAAATCATTCCACACAATGGGATCCGGATAAAAATCAAAATCCACCAGTAGGAAAATCATCATGACAGGGATCAAGCAAATGCGGGCCAACGTGATACGATTGGGTAAATTCATGGGGCAACCTCCCTTGCAACGGGTTGTCTTGTTAACTCGGCAGACCCTGCAGCGGTTATCCTTCTGCATTTCATCAGGGTCGCTCTTCCCAAGAGCCTAAAGGGTTTGAAGCGTGCATCGCTGTCTGTCATTTTCATCCCCCAGTAATCTATGTATACGTTAATCCTTATATATCGTTTTTTAGTATAATATTTCCGTTGACGCCCTGTCAAAAGAAACAAACCAGCCGAGCCTACCCGGGATTGGAGCCTCATTGCTTGGAGGGAGAGGAGCGTTTATTTAAAATTGGTGAATTGCAGATCCAAGGAAAGGTCCGCTTTGCGAAGCAGCTGCATGATCTGCTGAAGATCATCCTTGCTTTTTCCGGTTACCCGAATCTGGTCTCCTTGAATCTGGCTCTTGACCTTCAGCTTGGAATCACGGATCAAAATATTGATCTTTTTGGAATTTTCCTGGTCAATTCCTTGCTTCAAGGTCAGACGCTGACGGACGGTACCCATGGAAGCCGGCTCGATCTTACCGTACTCCACATTTTTAAGCGACAAGCCCCGCTTCACCATCTTGGTCTGCAAAATATCGATAACGGCGTTGAGTTTGTACTCGTCATCGGAGGCAATGACCAGCGCGTCCTTGTCCAGCTTCAAGCTGCTCTTGCTGCCCTTGAAGTCAAAACGGTTTTCGATCTCGCGCTCCGCTTGATTAACCGCATTGGTAAGTTCCTGCATATCCATTTTGGATACGATATCAAATGAGCTTTCTGAAGCCATGGTGAATCCTTCCTTTCATTTGGCGATAATGCTTCTATTATAGGTAAAACCGAGAGACAAGTCTAATCCTGTAAGGAATCTGCGATGGATCAGGAACGAAAAAGACTCCGCTTATCGCCAACATCATCCGGCGAAAACGAAGCCCGCTCCCTCAACTGCTAGCTTTCTCATCATGCACCGGACGGCGGAACATACTCAGTATGCCGAGTAAAATATGTGCCAGCCCAAAGCCTAATATGCCATACCCCCAGCTGCTCGGAATCAAATAATAGCCCAAGAGGCTGACGATAACGCCTAATCCGAATATAATCCAATTGACCGTCACAGAGCATCACCTCTTTCGGGAAGTGAAATAACAGCATGCAGCTGCATGCTGTTATGATGACCTGGAGGACAGGCAATTATTCGAAGTCGGTGGTATCCGATGTATCCGTAGTATCCCCGGCACCCGTGTTATCCATGGTGCTTGCGGAACCATCGGCCGGCTCCAGCACGATGCGCGACGTGGACTTGCCATCCGTTACGGGCTGGCCGCCAACCGTAATGGTCGTTGCGGCGGAATTCCCCGATTTCACGAAGAGTCCCTGGCTGTCCATGTCAAAGCTCAGCGAAGCACCGTTCTCGAGCATTTGGAAAGCCAGCTTCTCCCCGGAAGTATTGTTGCCGCGGTATACCTCGACCCAGCTCTTGCCTTCGCTCGTGGCCACGATCTCAACCTTCACGGACGAGCCCGATACCTTAAATACGGTGTTCTTGCCTTCCGTCCGGTCCTGCGTCACCGTAGCCGTTCCAGGCGTTGAATCACCCGGTTCATCGATGTCCGTTCCATCCGTCCCGTCTGTTCCTTCCCCGTCCGTGCCTTCGTTAACCGTGCCGTCCGGGGTGTTGTCGCCGCCCTGCGCTCCGTCGCCTGGCGTCACGGGATCCGTGTTATCCGGAGTTTGCGGGTTCTGCGCCTGATCGGTCTGCGTCTGATCATTGTTGCTGACCGGCGGTTCGTCCTTAGGCTCATTCGAATTGATGGCCACCAAATATATGACAACAACGATCAGGATCGGGAACGTCCACATCAGCAGTGTAGGCAGCCATTTCATGTTCCGTTCGGCTGTCGGTCTGCTGGCGCGCTTTTGAATAACCGGCTCCATGGTTGCTTCCGGTTCGGATTTAGGAACATCCTGTTTATGCCCTTCAAGCAGTTCGTCCGGGTCAATCCCCACCGCTTCCGCATAGGTTTTGATGAATGCCCGCACGTAAAAACTGCCGGGAAGTACTTTGTAATCCCCTGCCTCGATGGCTTCCAAGTATCGCTTGCGTATTTTAGTCATTTCCTGCACATCATCAAGGCTCATCCCTTTTTGCAGACGCGCCTCCCTTAATTGCTGTCCCAGTTCGGACATGCCATCACCTCCTACTTTAGAATTTCGTGGTCAAGGTCAAACAAAAATATTACAAATCGTCACTATAAGAGCCCGTGAACGTATCATAAACGATTTCCTCTTCCGGATTGTTTCGCAATTCGATGATAATGTCGAAATCATCGTAGGAATATTCGGATTCGCGAACAAAGATATCGGGATGCTCGATCACCTTCGTGCTCTCCATCCCCATGATATCCTGCAGGAGCTGATAGTGGCGTTCATTGGATCGAATCGTGCTCACAATGCCGTCAATGATAAAAATGTTGTTCGTATTCATCTCGTCCTCTGAGAGTTGACTGCGAATGGTTTGACGGAGCAGCGTAGAGGAAACAAAGGTCCAGCGCTTCATCGCGCAGACGCTGCCGGCGATAATGGACTCGGTTTTGCCCACGCGGGGCATTCCGCGGAGGCCGATGACCTGATTACCTTCCCTTTTGAACAATTCACCCAAAAAATCAACAAGTAAACCGAGCTCATCACGCGTAAAACGAAACGTTTTACGATCATCCGAGTCCCGGTCGATATATCGTCCATGACGGACAGCCAGAATATCCACCAGTTTCGGGGGCCTCAAGGCTGATACCGTAATATTTTTCATTTTGTTTAACATTTTACCCATCAGAACAATTTTTTCTTCGTCATCCGTCTCAAGCAGCATTCCGCGGGTTTGGCCTTCCACGCCGTTAATGGTCAGTATGTTCACTTCGAGCATACCCAGCACGGATGCAATGTCACCGAGCAAACCGGGCCGGTTCTTATGTATCTTATATTCCATGTACCATTGATTCGATTCCACAAAGACACCTCTTTGCACTTCTTTTCCATCAATATTCGACAAATTCCAGCGAAAATTGCACGCAAAAACAGGTCAAATGAAAAATGGGTCACGTTAATGATATATAAAATAAAAATGAAAGGCAAGTATTAACGGTGACATGAAAATTACATTCTTTTTTCTTGACAAAAAGCCCCCATTGTCGGGGGGCTTTTTGTTAATGGATTATGCGTTGTTCTTGGCCAATTTCACCATCAGACGCGCGATAACGTGGCGTTCTTCCTCGTTACCTACATCCCACAATTCTTTCAGTGCACGGTTGGATGAGTTTTGCGGATCAACCTTCTCGTCGAGGAAATCACCGATCTCATAAGCCAGCTGGGAAATGGTGTCTTCACTCATACCCGCTTTCTCGGCTTGAACGACGCGCTCGCCCAGGAATTTCTTCCAGGAATCAAAGTTTTTGATTACGGATGACATGAATTAAATCCTCCTTTTGCGTGGTGGCAATTCAGATTTAAAGTAACAATAGTAATATGTCCCCGTAACCAATACCTTATGAGTGGTGAATTGCACCACGAACGAGATCTAGGTCACCCATCCTCCGTTCGGGCTGATCACTTGCCCGGTAATGTAGCCCGACTCGGGCAGCGCCAAAAAATACACCAGCGACGAAATCTCATCCGGCTGCGCCAATCGGCCGACCGGAATTTCATCCTCCAGCATGCGAATTTCATCCGACTCCAGATGCCCCAGCATGGACGTATCGACCGCACCGGGCGCCACGGCGTTCACCGTCACGCCGGACGGGGCAAGCTCCTTCGCAAGAGCCTTCGTAAAGGCGTTAACGCCGCCTTTGCTTGTCGAATACAATACCTCGCAGGAGGCACCGGATAACCCCCAGATCGAGGATACATTGATGATTCTGCCAAAGCGCTGGGAAACCATGCGCCCCATAAAGGCCTGGGAACACAGAAACATCCCACGCAGGTTAATGGACATCAAAGTATCCCACTGCTCTTCCGTCACGTCGGACAAAAGCCCGTAATGGGACACGCCCGCGTTGTTAACCAGAATATCCGGCTCCATATCATGACTCTGCAGTTTCTCTTTCATCCGCAATATCTGCTCTTTGTCGCGCAGGTCGGCAGATACGGTTAATACCTTGGCTCCATAAGCCATGCAGCGGCGGGCTACCTCGTTGGCCGCTTCATGCGAATTCATGTAGTGGATGACCACATTCATGCGGACCGAGGCAAAGCGTTCGGCGACAGCCGCCCCTATGCCTCTGCTCGCACCCGTAATCAATACCGTCATTTCCCCGATCGGCTTCAATTCTCTTCCCATGCCTTGCTTCATTACGGACTCACAACGATCGATACGGCCAGCTGGTTCCAATCGACATGCTCCTGCAGGCGGCGGTTGACATCCTCCAGGGTGATGGATTCATAAACCGGCAAAACGTTGAAGAAATCGGCGCCGCGGAACTGATAGCGAGTAAATTCATGGGCAATGTTTTCCGGGGAATTGAGCATGCGCAAATATCCGCCCATTTTCTTCTTGCGGGCCCGTTCAAAGTCCGAGGGTTGGAATCCGGCTGCCTTTAGCTTATCCACCTCGGTGCGGATGCGCTCCAGCAGTTGATCCGGATCCTTCGTGTCCCCGCCAACCGCGGAGAACGCATACTGAGGCGAGCTGTTATATTCATGGCCGAAGCTGTCGGAGATCAAATCCTCATCGTACAGCTTCTGATACAACTCCGTACTGGAGCCAAACAGGAGATCCATCATCAGCTTGGTCGTCAGGTCGCGGCGCAGCTGCTCATCGGCCGATAAACCGACCTGCTTCTCCTTGAAACCGAACAGGCATTTCGGCAGCGATACGGCCAGGCGGCTCTCTCTCCGCTTCTCTTCGACTCCCTGCGGCTCCGGATCGAATAAACGCTCAATGGAACCTTGCTTGTCGTACGATTTTCGGGCTTGGTTCGATCGGATCAGGTTCATCGTTTCCTCGGGATCGACGCCGCCCACCACGAACAGCAGCATGTTGCTCGGGTGATAGAACGCATTGTAGCACGTATACAGATCTTCCTTCGTAATCGTTCCGATGGATTCCACCGTGCCGGCGATGTCGATATGCACCGGATGCACCTTATACATCGCTTCGATCAGTCCGAAGTACACGCGCCAATCCGGGTTGTCTTGATACATGTTGATTTCCTGGCCGATGATCCCTTTTTCCTTCTCCACGTTCTGGTCGGTAAAATAAGGATTCTGCACGAAATCGATCAGCGTCTCCAAATTTTCATGAATGTTCTCCGTGGCCGAGAAGAGGTACACGGTCTGGTCAAAACTGGTAAAAGCGTTCGCCGAGGCGCCATTGGAAGCAAACTTGGCAAAAATGTCGCCTTCCGGCTCCTCAAACATTTTGTGCTCGAGAAAATGCGCAATTCCGTCCGGAACCCGGGTCTCGGACTCGCCTTGGACCTTGAAATGGTTATCGACCGAACCGTACTTGGTTGCAAAGGTCGCATAGGTTTTCTGGAAGCCGGGTTTAGGCAACACATACACGTGCAAACCGTTATCCATCACTTCGTAATACAGCGTTTCCTGCAGGTTGTCATAATGAATGCTCTCCACCGGCTATTCCTCCTTTTGACCTTTCAGGAAATAGATCGTATCCAGGGAAAATGCCGAAGCCGCCTGCTTCACATCGTCCACTGCAATGCCCTCGACCTGCTTCAGCAGCTCATCCGGCGTACGTTCCCGTCCCGACAGCGTGCGGTTAAAATCATACGCAATCATCTCGAAGGCCGAATCCTGCATTTCTTTGATCACGTTGCGGATCATGGCTTTCGTCTGGGTCATTTCGATGTCCGAGATGGCACCCTTGGCCATGTCATCGAGCTGCTGGCGAATGATGTCGACCGCCTTTTCGAAATTTTGAACCTCGATCCCGGACTGGATGGTAGCAATCCCTTTATGACCGTCATATCGGGAGGAAGCGTAATAGGCCAGGCTTTCCTTCTCCCTCACGTTAACGAACAGCTTCGAATGCGGATAACCTCCCAAAATCCCGTTGTACAGGAGCGCTGCGGCATATTCATCATCTCCGTACGTAATCGTGCTTCGAAGGCCCATGTTGAGTTTGCCTTGATTAATGTCCAGCTTCTCCACGACCGTCTGCGTCTCGTTAGCGGCCGTCCGCGTGATAGAAGGAACATAATCCCGGCTTTCCGTCCGATTCAGTTTAAAATGCTCCTCGACGAGCGTCTTCACCTCATCCAGACTCGTATCGCCAACCACGTACAAATCCAAAACGGACTCTTGGAGCCATTTCTGATAAGATTCATACAAGCCCTCCGGCGTGATGCCGTCAAGGTCCTTCCGCTCTCCGAGCGGATGCAATCGGTACGGCTCGTTCTTGCACATAACCTCAATGCAGCGCTCAGCGGCATAACGGATCTTATCGTTTACGATAGACTCCAGCTTCTTGCGGACCGTGTCGCGCTCGGTCTGCACGTAAGATTTGCGGAATGCGCCATTCTCTAGCACAGGCTGGGTGAATGCCTCGCCCAGAAAAGCAAATGAGGAGCGCAGCAGGCTCTCAGGGCTCTTAACAAAAGAGTCATTGATCGTGTCCATGCGGAAGTGCACGATCTGATAATCGCCGCGCTTATAAACGTCAAAGCCAAATCCGGCACCGTACAGCTGCTCCAGCTGCTCGCGGAATGCTCTGGTTTCCGGGTAAGAGACCGTCCCTCTGCGCAGTACAAAAGGCGTAAGCGCGGTCGAGGTCACGGTTTCCTCTGCTAACGGGCTTCCGGCGTAAAGCGATATCGCAAATGTCTTGAATCGGTTTGTCGGCAACACGTGAATCCGTATCCCTCCGGCAGTACCGTGTTCAAATTCCGTTTTCGTCAAGGTCCATATCCCCTTACATCATGGATTGTCGTTGCCATAATTTACTTCATAGATAACTTTCATTCTAACCCATCGCAAAGTGAAGAAGCAACCGAAGACAGGCCCCGGTTGCCGTTGGTTGAGCTACATACAGAAGATATGTTGACCGATGGTTTTGACTTGAGGACGCGTCCAAATCCATGGCGAGGTGGCTGTTTTCGGATTGAAGTAGTACAAGCATCCTCCTGTAGGATCCCAGCCGTTCAGCGCCTGCTCCACCGCTTTTCGCGCTTGGGCGTTCGGCTCCAGCCATATCTGGCCGTCAGCGACCGCGGTAAATGCTCTCGGCTCGAATATAACCCCATGCGGCGTGTTGGGGAAGCTTGGCGATTTCACACGGTTGAGAATAACGGCCGCTACGGCGACCTGTCCTTCAAACGGCTCTCCCCGCGCTTCGCCGTAAACGGCATTCGCCATGATTCTCAAATCATTGTCGGACAGGCCCATAGTATTCGATGAGGCTAAGTTGTTATTCCCTTGATTAGTACCGCCGCCGTTTCCGCCAGCACCGGCCGCTGCACCTCCGCCTTCATGAAGCTTCGGAGCGGTCGGACGGAAATCCTTGGTTGCGTTATACAGTTTCAGTTTGACCTTCGGCCCCACGATGCCGTCCACCTTCATGCCGAACTCGGATTGGAACCACTTGACGGCGCCTTGGGTCTTGGAACCGAACACGCTGTCGATTTTGCCGTGATAAAAGCCTAGATACTTCAGTCGCCCTTGCAGCTCATACACGTCTTCGCCAGTGGAACCGAATTTGATGGTCTGCTGGCTAAAGGTCGGCAAAGCTTCCTGTAGACTCGAACTGTGATCCGCTTTCAGCCTTCCCTGGGCGAAGACGACGGCAGATAACAGTATCGCAATGCTGATCAGAATCCAGATTCTTGAGTTTTTCATGCTGCGCTCTACCTTTCTCTTGTGGTTTAACAAGCCTCGCTACCGTTATTATGACAAGCCTGCCAATATCCTATGCACCTATTCCCTGAGGACGGCATGAGCGCAGAAGATCCTATAAGCGCAAAGAGAGCTGCTCCTATGAGGGAACAGCTCCTTAAATGTTCTGTATCAGTTGCAGCGTTCAATCACGCTTTCATCCGTCGCTTCTGCCTAGCTCTACGCACGCCATGACCAACGCTCCGACGCCATGAAGGTCATTTTCGCATTGCTGCCTTTCCACATAATGCTTGTAATCGCCTACGCCCGTGCCGATGCAGATTTGGGGCATGACCAAATTTCCCTTGTCATTGCGATATACGGATTGGACCAGGCCTTGATATCCCTGTCTTGCATACGTCATAAAAGAAGGATCCAGATAACCCAGACGGACTCCTTTTGCCAAGGTATAGGTGAAAAGACTGGAGCAGGAGGTTTCGAGCCAATTGTCATCCCGCCCCCCTTTGTCCACTACCTGATGCCACAGACCGGTAGCCGGATCCTGATAACGCATCAGCGCTTCGCTTAATTCACGGAGCGCGGCAGCCAGCTCTTCCCTCGCCGAATGATGCTCTGGCAGTAAATCGAGGAACTCGACAAGCGACAGCGCATACCAGCCTATGGCGCGTCCCCAAAATTCCGGAGATTGCCCGCTGACCGGATCCGCCCAGGGCATCGTTCGGCTCTCGTCCCAAGCATGATAATACAAACCGGTAGCCTCATCCTTGGTATGGGAGCGCATCAGCTTCTCCTGGAACAATACCTCGTCAAATAAATGCGGCTCGTTATACTGCCTCGCATAGTTCATCGTAAATACGCCGCCCATATACAGTCCGTCCAGCCACATCTGGTATGGATACCGGTCCTTATGCCAATAGCCGCCTTCGGTGGTCCGGTTCAGCGTGGACAGCAAGCGGAGCAGTTTATCCGCTGCGGCCCTGTAGCGGTATTCGGGAAACACAGCATCCAATTCCATCAGGAGCAGGCCCGCTTGAACGGAATCCAGCTCCCCCCGCTCCAGCAGCAGGTTGCCGTTAGCGTCCACCAGATGATCAACATAGCCTTTGATATAATCCAAAAACTTGGCGTCCCCGTTAAATTTCCACAATTGAGACAACCCAACCAAAAATACGCCCTGATGGTAATGCCACCTGCCTGCAGGCGGAAGCTGCTCGGGCGAATACGTTTCCATGATCGATTGGCACGCCTTGGTGGCGAGTTCTATTGGTGACAAGGCGGACTGTGCCTGCTGCTGTACGGGATTGGACATACGTGCTCCTCCTCTTTCTAATCAATTACTAAAAAGCGATTGAATTTATAAAATAACGCCATCCTTGAAAATGGATATTTCCCGGAAGCCGTTCCGTTCATTTTGCGTCTTCTCAACGCCTGAGGCCAAATGAACGATGACCTCCAAGAGTTCCGCGTGAAGCTCATCCATGCTTTTGCCCTCCAGCAGAGCTCCCGCATTAAAATCGATCCAATGCTTTTTACGTTTGGCCAGCTCGGAATTGGTCGCGATTTTGACGGTTGGTACAGGCCCCCCGAACGGCGTTCCCCTTCCGGTCGTGAACAGCACGAGGTGGGCACCGGCTGCAGCGAGTGCCGTAACCGATACGAGGTCATTGCCCGGCCCCTCGATCAGGTTCAGTCCCGGCTTCGTAGTTCTTATGCCGTAACGGAGCACATCGGATACGGTTGCAGTCCCCCCTTTTTGGGTGCATCCCAGCGATTTCTCCTCCAAGGTCGTGATGCCGCCGTCTTTATTCCCGGGAGACGGATTTTCATAGATTTCCTGTCCATGCGAGACGAAATATTGTTTAAAGTTGTTGATGAGCAAGGTGATATCCTGGAACACCTGCTCGTCGGCAGCCTGATCCATCAGGATCGTTTCGGCTCCG
>NZ_AEXS01000006.1:0-9179 GCF_000204455.1 Paenibacillus sp. HGF5
GATCAAGTAAGGGTAAGGTTCGAAAGCCATCAATGTTCCTCCTTGAAGGATAAATTGATGCAGCAATTTCACGGTTACCTTATTTAAGGTAACACAAGGAGGGATGACAACGACCCGATAACCGGCCTCTCCTACAATGAATCGTCCGCCTGCTACCTTACCATGACGTTCCAGGATTCCCTCGCTGCCGTAATCATGCTCGATGAACGATTGACACATCCAACGGGACAACTGGGCATACGCTTGATGGTAAGGCTCTATCCTGCATGAGTCCGAGCCCGCTTGCTCCACCCAAGCAGTCCGAATAGGATGCAGCAGGAGTACCTCGGCCTGCCGCTTTCCCTCCATAAGCAGCATGGACAAACGGGCAAAATAATCGTTAAACCGGTGATAGTGCTCCCACCAAGGCTGCTGATAGAACAAGGATGGCGGATAGTCCCTTTTGCGCAGCCCTCTTAAGGAATAGGCCTGCAAGTGCTGACACATGAGATTCATGCCGTGAACGAATTGCCACTCCCCAATCCGCTTTAGATCCTGAAAGCTGATATTCCATCCGGTGCAGCCATAGCTCTCGGTGATGGCTTGTTTTTTGCCGAGTTGACGCACAACGGAGCTGACTTGTTTGGGAACAAGCGGCTCTTCGCTAACGGATCGGCCGAGCCAGTCGCAACCGGGAATTTGAAGATACTCATAGAAGAGCAGCGGATCGCCTACCGAAGTCGCTTGGCTCATAAGCGTCTGCTCGTCCACGACATGTCCGGCGGAAGACCACCCCCGCTCCCCGCACCACGCTCCGATCTGCTTGGCGTAGGCTTCCGTGAACATCGTGGTAACACACGCCCAATAATCGTATCTTGTCCTGCGACAATTCTTCGTCTCCAGAAACAGTGACGGAAGTGCTTCCAGCAAGGAATATCCAAACCGGGATTCAAAGGCTTCTTCCAGCTCCAGCGACCAGGGAAAATCCCCCCGTCCAAACTGCGGTTCATCCGTGAATATTCCTTTAAGCACAGTGCCGTATTCATTGCCGAAATGTGCCCAGTAAGCTTCATAGATGGTCGTAATGAACGCCTTCACGGCCTGTTTGCTTAGTGTGTCGATATAGTACGGATTGACTTCGTAATATACACGAAAGTCAGGACTGCGAGGATCATCCGGAGTGAGTAACAGCAGCTCTTCACCGCTCTGAACATAATAGGCTAACGTCACGTTTTCTCCGTCCGTAAACGGAGCCCATTCATAAGCCAGCCGCTTCTGCTGATAAGCAGGGCCAAGCGCAGGCACCTTACCGTCGGCGAAACCGCTGGGCCAGCCGTTTTCGTCATACAGCCATACCTCAAGCCCGAGCTCCTGACTTTTTTCGATGCAGGCCTGGATGGCCTCCATCCATTCCTCACCCATGTACGGTACCGTAAGTCCCCCGCGGGCATGTATGAAAAAACCGCCGATGCCAGCCCCGTGCATTTCTTCGATCTGCCGTAAGAGTTCGTTCTTATTCAGATCGTCGTTCCAGGACCAAAACGGCACCGTTCGATAACGGGTTGGAGGATGCTGCAGAAGGTTCCATATCGTCATTTTCTTATCCCACCTTGCTCTAATCGTTGAGACATAATTGGATCAATTCATCAATATGTGCCATAGCCAAACATTCCACCGCGTCCGCTGCACCGTAATAAATTTTAACCTCGCCATCCTCTTCAAGTATCATGCCGCCAGGGAAGATCACGTTGTTCCGAAAGCCTCCTTCGGTCTCGTAACTAACCTCTGGCGCCAGCAAGGGCTCCTTATACATACCGATGATTTTTTTGGGGTTATCCAAATCCAGCATCATCAAGCCGGCGGTATAACGTTTTTTCCAGGAGGGTTCCCACCCGTTCTTGCCTCTTGCAGGATCAAGATCCACCGCATGAAAAGACGTAAGCCAGCCAAACTTCGTCTTGATTGGTGGAGCCGCGGGACCAATCTTGTCATTGGCAAACGCGACGTCTTCGACAGCGAGCAGCAAACCGGAATTTCCCCAGTATTTCAGGTCCGGCGATTCCGATATCCACATATCAAACCGATCGACTCCCCCTCGGCTGTACACCGTGAATGGCCGCTCCAGCCGTACATATTTGCCGTCAATCTTCTCCGGAAACAGCACCATGTTGCGCAAATCCGGCGTTGATAGACTCAATATTTCAAAGGTCACAAAATCGTCAGTAACCGCTACGCCTCCGCGAATGCCATGCTGCGTGTCCACGGCAAAACACATGTAACATCGACCGTCGATAACGGTGAGCCGAGGGTCATACGCCCGAATGATCTCTTGGTCATGCAGCTTAAAGCACGGCTTTGGCTGCACCTCCCAATGAACTCCGTCATCGCTAAAGGCGACGCCAAGGTCGGTGGTATGATGGGGCTCGAGCGTCTGGCGTTCTACACTTCCGTAGTCGTTACGAAACACCATCACGTATTTCCCGTTGAATTTGGTCACACCGGCATTAAATACAAGCGCGGTCGGATATGGAACGCGGGACGCATCCAGAATCGGGTTATCCGGATGACGCCGAATCACGGAACTTGAGATGAGATTTCCAATAGGAATCGATTTCATGGCAATACCTCCTAGATATGGATAAGTTGCCGCTAACCCTTTAATGAGCCGGCGGTCATTTGCATAAAAGATTTGTTGGCAAAAATATAAGCGATAAGGATCGGAAGTATGGAAAGGCAAGCCCCGGCCATCATGAAGTGAGTCTGGGAAGCGGCAGCAACACCGTACTTTAGATTGGCAAGGCCCACGGTCAATGTCTGCAGTTCCGGTTTGCTGAGCGTAAACACAAAGGGGAGCAGATACTCATTCCATGCCCCGCGAAAAGCAAACAGAGCACACACGCCAAGCCCGGGCGTCAGCAAGGGAATGATGATTCGCCAGAACGTCCTGCCCGGCGAGCACCCGTCGATGCGCGCGGCTTCATCCAACTCTCTGGGGATCCCGCTCATAAAGCTGAGCAGGATAAAGAATGCGGAAGCATGGGCGCTGATTAATATCAGGATTACGCCCCACAGCGAGTTATGCAGATGAAGGCGAATCATGAGGTCGAATTGAGGACGCAGCACCACGGCGCCGATGGCGACAAACATCGTAAAGGCCTGGAGACCGACGTATAGCTTTTTACCGATAAAGTTCATTCGATTCACGACGTACGCCGCCATGGAAGCCACCAATAACGTTCCGATGGTCGCGGCTCCGGCAACGAACAGGCTGTTCAGCGTGTACGTTGAGAAATTCGCCTGTTCCCAAGCCTCGATATAGTTGGAAAACTGCCAATCGGCCGGCAGAAACGTGGCTCCAGCCGTAAGCTCGGCATTGGTTTTAAAAGAACCGAGCAAGGTGATCACGACGGGAAACAGCGTCAGAAATGCGACGATTAACAGAAACGCCCACAGTATAGTATTCCATGCGATTCTCATGAACGTTTCCCCCTTATTCGTTATGACTCATGCGTTTCGAGCCATAGAAGTACAGTATCGTAATGACGCCGACAATCACGGCCGTAACAAAAGCTACCGCGCTGCCATATCCGAATTCCTGGATTTGCGTGGATGCCGTGGAGCCTGCCGGAGGAAAGAACAATTTATAAACGTATAGGAACATGACATTGGTTTTTCCGATCGGACCGCCATCGGTCATCACCATGATGCTCTCATACCCTTTTAGTGCATTGATAATGGCCAACATAATGATCATTTGCATGACCGGCCCCAGCATGGGAACGGTAATGTACCGGAATTGCTGGAATTTGTTTGCCCCATCCAGAGCAGAGCTCTCGTAGACATCTTCGGGAATATTTTGGAGTCCCGCCAGAAAGAGAAGCATGTAATTGCCAATCGCCCCCCATACGGCTACGAGAATGACGGTCAGCATGGCATAATCCACGCCCAGCCAATCGATGGCATTTCCGATGACCTGGTACTTGATCAGAAACTGATTGAGAATGCCATTATAGGAATTAAAGATCGTAAAAAATACGACCGCCATTACGGCGGTGCTTATGATCGTCGGCATAAAGAAAATCGCTCTGAGCAAATTTCTGCCTTTGATCCTCCAATTCAGAATAACAGCCAAGATCAGGGCCAGCGGTATCGAGAGCAGAAGTTTGCCTCCGGCGTAGATGAACGTGTTGGCTACGGATTCCCAAAACTGATGATCCTTCATGACACGTTCGAAATTGGCCAATCCTACGAATCGTTCGGCACCAAACCCTTTATAATCGTAAAACATATACCTCATGGCCCACATGATCGGGTAAATGCCAAGAACTATGGTCAGAATAAAGCTCGGCAACAGAAAGCTGTATGAAAAAGCAACACTCTTCGCTTTATTCATATCCTCTCAACTCCTTGCGGTCTCTTTAGTATTTAAAAAAGGATGAGGCATCCCCCATCCCCCGTGACCCTATCTATTTAGCGTATTGTCCGGCAAGATCCAGCGGATTAAACTCCGCCATCGGCTCCGCTTTCACTTCCCCGCTCGCAATGGCAGCATCCAAGGCGGCATTATAGCGGGTATTCAAATCGTCGATGATGGAATCCAGATCGCCTCCGCTGAGGATGTATTTGAAGAAGGCGTCGTCCGACTTCATGCCTTGTACCGGCACGGTCGGATAGACCGGCCAAACACCGTCGTATTGATTAGGCAGGAACCCGTCGATCCCTTTCACTTCAGGCTTCGCGGCAACCGCGCTAACCGAAGGAACCATCGATATGCCGAATCCCTTCTCTTGGTACTGTTGGAGAATCGACTCATCGTACATGTACGTTAGGAACTTCCATGCGGCTTCCTTGTGCTCCGACTCCGAGCTAATGGCCAGCCACTGACCGCCAAGGAAGCCGGAAGCGCCATTGAATTGACCGTCAATGGAAGGAACGGGTGCCGCGGCCCAGTCGATTTTGGCCGGAAATTGGGATTGGTAGACGCCCGCCTCAGCGGAAAAGGATAAGTACATGCCGATTTTTCCTTCAGCGAATTGAGCACGAAGCGGATCGATATCTAGCGATTCAACGCCTGGCAGCATGCTTCCGTCGTCCTTAATTTGCTTGAAGGCTTCCATGATCGGCTTAAAGCCGCTGAAATCATAACGAGCCGTCTTAAAATCATATCCAAAGCCTCCATAACCGCTCACCTCTGCGATAACGCGTGCAGAACGCCCCAGTGCACTGGAAGGATTTTTGAAATTTTGAGCGAACCCATAAGCTCCGCTGGCCTTTCCCACTTCCGTTATTTTCTTGGCAGTCTCGACCAGCTCATCCAAAGTGGTTGGCGGCTGCTCAATGCCCGCTTTGGCAAAAAGCTCTTTATTGTATATCAGTCGCATGGTCGTGCCGTAGTTCGGCAGGCTGTAGCGTTTTCCCTCAAAGCTGTTCAGATCCTCCATCGCCGGGAACTTTGCCTTCATTTCGTCCGTCAGAAACTCGTCGATCGGAGCAAGGAAACCTTTTTTATAAAACGTCTGGATGGTGTTCTCTTTCACGCGAATGACATCCGGTGGCTCTGAAGTCTGAAAGGACATGTCCAGTGCTTGATCGAAGTCGTCTCCCTTGATGACCAGTTCCACCTCGATGTTATCCTTGTTCGTCTTGTTGAATGTATCGATGGTCTCTTTGACAAACTCGGAATCATGGCGATCTCCGGTCCAATAGGTGATTTTGGTCTTGTCATTGGATCCGGCTTCCGCCCCTTGATCTGTGGATGTCGGACTGCCGCAAGCTGCCAGACTTCCAGAAAGCATCAGGCATATCGCGGACATGAAGAATTTCTTGCTTATTTTCATCCGTGTTACCTCCCTTTTTATCTACGGAACCTCTTTCTTTCTCTCTCATTATAAGGGGCCCCTCTCACTCGCATAATGCGGGTAACCACACATCGAGGGCAGGTTTCCCCATGAATCCGTTCTTCACAAAACAAGCCTTGCATCCAGAATTACGGGAAACAAGGCTGTATTCTATAGGATGATCCTCAATCCAAATCCATAGGAGTGCTGAGCTTCCCCGTACTATACAGCTTGAACTCGGACGGGGTCATGTTAGTATGCTTCTTGAAGATTTCGCTAAAATAGCGGCGATGCTCGTAACCAAGCTTCTGTGCGATCTCCTGTACCTGATAGTCGTCGATCAGCATTTCTTTGGCTTTCTCCATTCGCTGATGGATCAGGAATTGCTGAAAAGAGATATTCAGCACTTTTTTGAACAGATTCGAAAAATAACCGGGGCTGATATTAAACTGCTTCGCGCAGAGATCCAGCGATAAATTCGTATGTAAATTCGCGCATATATAATCTTTTGCCTGATAGATCAATTTCGTGGATTCATCCATACGCTCCTGCTCGACCCATGAACAAGCTTCAAGGCAGATTCCTTTTACCGTATCCCTCATAATCTGGAACGAAACGACACCTGAACTCCTCACCGCATGCCATTGTTCTTCAAGCCTCTTCACCCGATCCTGAGCGAACTGCTCCGACATGACCCGACATATCTTGGATGACAGCTCATAACATAGGTTTTCAACTTGCTGCGGCTTGGGCAGCGGGTCACGCTGCAGCATATCATTAAATATTTGCTCCAGAATCAGCCGGCATTTTTCCCTGTGCCCGGATCGCAAGGCAAACAGAAATTCTTGTTCCGTCGAAGCCGTATAATTCAAGAGGGTCTTTTCTTCGGCAGAAGTGCCGGAATAACTGCTTACACCATTGCCGTCTGTATAAAAATGATAATCCAGCGCATTCAAAGCCTGCTGATAGGAATCGGGCAGCTCATCGATTGAATGAACGCACATGCCGATCCCGATGGAAATAGTCGAATGCGTAAATTGAAAAATGTTCAGCCGGCAAGCCTCCGATATTTGCTCTGCCGTCCCCATATCCTCGCAATTGATCAGGCAGATCAAGCGGTTCAATGCCTCGCTGAAGACGACGCCATGGGTAAACCCTCCAATCGTTTCCTCCAAAATATTGCGCAAACTGAACCTGATCAGCTCCACTTCACGTGCTGGCTGCTCCTTATATTTGTCCATGAAACGGTCCACTTCCACGATAAAGAGATTGAATCGCCGTGGCTCAAGCTTGATGCCAAGTGCTTGCCATTGCTGATATGCCGCTTCCGGATTCGTACGGTGATGGATCAGCAATGACAAGTATTCCTGCTGCAGGACCGGCAAGCTTTTGATCATGTTCTGCTTCAGTTCCAAGACCTTGCTTTGCTCCTGCCGTTCTTCCAGGTACGCAGCCTTTGCCTTCAAAACGACCTGGATGATTTCGTCAATCGAGAACGGTTTCTTCACAAAATCAAAGGCTCCCAAGCGGATGGCCTGTCTCGTGAACGAGAAATCGGTATATGCGCTGAGAATGACAATCTTCGTGTAAGGAGAACTTTCGAGTATTTCCTGCGTCATGGCCAACCCATCCTTTTTCGGCATCCGGATGTCCGTTAGGACAATATCGGGTTTCGTCTCTTTCACGAGGCGGATGCCTTCCTCGCCATCCAGTGCCGTGCCAACGACTTCGATATGATGATCCTTCCAAGGCGGCTTCCGTGCGATCATGTCGACCACGCTTCGAATATCATCAATGATGCATAACTTAATCACAGGTGATCCATTCGTCATGATTCAACGTCCCCTTCTCTAATCGGCATCCATATTTCCGTTCTTGATCCTTTGCCGGGAAGACTGGTCAGCTTGATTCCGGCATCTTCACCATAAAAGAGACTAAGCCGGTTCACGATATTATTCAAGGCATAACCCTTCTTGGAGACCGGCGGCTCCAGCATCCCCTTCATGACGTTATCCGCATCCATGCCGATTCCGTTATCCTCAATGATCAGATATAACAGCTGGCCCTGCCTGCAAACACGCAAGTGGATTTGACCTCCTGAGCCGATGTCCCTAAACCCGTGCTGAATACTGTTTTCCACGATCGGCTGCAATAGAATTTTGGGCATCAGGCAAGTTAACAACGAAGCGTCGGTCACGTTAACTTCAAACTCAAACAGCCCCTCATAACATTTTTGCTGCAGGAGACAATACTGCTCCACATGCAGAAGCTCATCCTCCAGCGTGTTCCAGTCCTTGCCTCCGCTCAGCCCTAACTGGAACATCTGGGACAAGGACAAAATCATCTCATTGACCTCATCGTTCTCGCCAAGCACCGATTTGCAGTAGATCGTATTCAGGGTGTTGTATAAAAAATGCGGCTCCATCTGCGCGGTTAAAGCCCGCATCTCCGCCTTACGTTTCCCGGATTCACTCAGCCTTACATCATCGATGAGCCGATTGATTTCGTCCAGCATGCGGTTAAATTGATAACCCACCTGCGCAACTTCGTCGGTAGACCGGCTGGCAAAACGGACGTTCAATCGGTTGTCCTCAACCTCCCGCATGAGCCGCTGCAGTTTATATAACGGGTTAAGCAGGATTGCCGTCAATTTGGTGGACAGCAGCCAGGTAAGGAGCAGAAAGAACAGCATGATATAAAAGGTGGTTCGCTTGACTCCGTTCATTTGCTCCAGCAGCTTATCCTTCTGCTGAATGCCGAACAGACTCCAGTCTTTGACCACGGCGGATCGGGTGTAGTTCACCAGGTAATCGGTTTCGTCAAAATGATGAAAAAAAGAACCTTGGTTACCTTCCGATACTTTGTACAGGAATGGTTTATCTTTCATGAGATTATGGCTGGACGACCAGGCGGTCCGAATGACTTCCTCGCCTTTCGAATCAATGACAAAATAATCGCTGTCATCATTCGAAGAATGCTGGTTGACCATGCCGATCAACCCGCTCTCGTTCACGTTCACCACGATGAATACGTTGGTGTTGGAAACGTTCTCCTGCGTTCCCTTGGTAACAAAGGAAAGCGTTCGGCTGTTCCCGGTAAAAAATTTGTCGGTGTGCCCCTTAACCCAGATCCCCCCATAATTCTCCTTCACGTCGTAATACATGCTGGATTCATAAAAGGACTGGGTCTGGGAACGACGCTGCGATACTGGATAAAAATCCCCGATCGGGGTAGCAATGAGTATGCTTTCGATCAGTGGCTCGTTAAAGGTAACCTGTGAAAACACATACTGAAGCTCGGACAAATGCACGTAATAATTCGAGATGTCGTTGCTCTGCACATCCAGCATCATTTCCTTAAAGG
>NZ_AEXS01000005.1:0-13296 GCF_000204455.1 Paenibacillus sp. HGF5
CATCGAGCCGGGGAAACGTACCGGACAATTCCGGATCGGCATGGACCGCCTGGTGACGGACGAGAGCGGAAGCAGCCGGATCTCGGTTGAAGATTTCGCGGTAGCCGTGATTGATGAGCTGGACGATCCGCAGTTCATTCAGTCCCGATTTACCGTTGCTTATTAATCGACAGGCATCAAGCGAAGTCGTCAGAGCGTTTGGGTAGGATATATCGAAGCAAAGGGGAGAGCTTGGATGTATGTTGTGACGTCCGAACAGATGAGGGCACTCGATAACTACACGATTCGCCGCATCGGCATTCCGGCCATCGCGCTTATGGAAAACGCGGGTAAAGCGATTGCCGAGGAAGTCCTGAAATTATGCCTTGAGCGCCATGGCGGAAGCCAGTTACCGTCCACGGCGGTGGCTCGGACATCCGGGAGCGATCAAGCCTACTTGCCGGAGGATGAGAGGTGTGACCGGCGGACTTCCTTATCGGGTTATTCGTCAGGGGCAGAGGGCCCTTCCACCGGAAATGACCGGGTTATCGAGATGAGCCGCCCGTCGCCCATTGTCGACGGAGACGCGCGATTGCCCACCGCGCTGGCGGAGCAGGAGCACTGGCTCATTCTGGTGGGCAAGGGCAATAACGGCGGCGACGGCGTGGTCGCCGCACGGCATTTGCGTGACGCCGGCATAAGCGTCACGCTGCTCTACGCCGCCGAGCCGTCCGCGCTTGCCGGCGAGGCGGCGGTGCAGCGGGATGCCGCGGCAGCGCTCGGCATCCCGGCACTGGTCCACGGCCGTGCCGCCGTGGACTACGGCGCGTACACCGGCATCGTGGACGCGCTGCTCGGGACGGGCGCGACGGGCGCGCCCCGCGGCGCTTACGCCGCGCTGATCCAGGCCGCGAACGACAGCGGCCTGCCGATTGTGTCCGCCGATATTCCGAGCGGACTGGACGCCGATACCGGCGCGCGGCACGAGCCGTGCATTTCGGCCGCGGTGACGGTATGCCTCGCCTTCCTGAAGCGAGGCTTGGTGCAGTACCCCGGCGCCGGGGCGGCGGGCCGGGTGGTGGTCCGCTCCATCGGCATCCCGGCATCGCTGTGCCGGGAGCTGGGCGTCAGCACGCATCTGCTTACCCCGCATGTCCTGCGGACGGAGCTGGGCGCCGACGTGTCGCGCCGCCGCGCGCCGGACGGGCATAAGGGCACCTACGGCCACGTGCTGACCGTAGGGGGCAGCCGCACGATGAGCGGCGCAGGCCTGCTCGCTTCCCGGGCGGCGCTCCGCGCGGGCTGCGGCCTGGTGACCTGGGCGCTCCCTGCCAGCCTGGTGCTGCCGCTGACCGGAGCCTCGCCCGAGGTGATGCTCGCCCCTGCGACAGAGGAGGAGAGCGGCGGCTGCTGGAATGAGGCCTCCGCGGAGCAGGTCCTGGCCCTCGCCAAGTCCCGCGATGTGCTGGCCGTAGGTCCGGGGCTCGGCCGCTTTGAAGGAGACGCCAGGTGGCTCCGCCGGCTGTGGGAAGAATGGGAAGGGCCGCTGGTGGTGGATGCCGACGCGCTGAATATGCTGTCTGCGGCTGGCGATTTCGGCGCCTGGAAGCCGCGTGCCGCGGCCACAGTGCTGACCCCGCATCCCGGGGAGATGTCCCGGCTGCTGGGCATCCCCACCGCCGAGCTGCAGCGGGACCGGATCGGTGCCGCCGCAGGGTTCGCGACCGGGCACGGGGTTACCCTCGTGCTCAAGGGGGCGCATACCGTCGTGGCTTCTCCGGACGGACAAACCTACATCAATACAACCGGCACCTCCGGCATGGCGACCGGCGGGACCGGAGACGTGCTGACCGGCATCATTGCCGGCCTGCTGGCGCAAGGGCATGCCGGTCCGTCTGCAGCCGCGCTTGGCGTGTGGCTGCACGGCCGTGCCGGCGAGCGGGCCGCGCGGCATCGGGGGCACCCCGCCTCGGTCATCGCCGGGGACGTCATCGAAGCGCTTTGAAGCAAAGAGCAAGGGCCCTCATCAGAGGGCCCTTTTTCCATGGGGGAGAGGCTATAGGCGCTTGAATCAGATCACCCAGCACAGCAGGGGAACGGCCAGGGCAAAGAACGGGGTGGCCAGAGAATTGCTGGAGAATGCATGCTTTCCCCACAAGAACAGAAGCAGCGTCAGGGTTCCGGCAGCGGCACGGAGCCAGAGCTGCTCCGGTTGACCGCCTGTGAATAGGGCGAAGAACAGAAAACCGACCGCTCCATACACGGCTGCCTGTTTCCCCTTATGCAGCGAAGGCAGGAACGTGAGTATGGCATCGGCCGCGAGAGAGGCCGTCAGCGCGTAACCGTACACCCAGTGTTCTTGCGGCATGTAAAGGCCTAGCCACTCCGAGGCCTGATCCGCCCCGGACGGCCACGCCCAATCCAGCAAACTCAGCAGCAGCACGACGATACCGGCGCTGGCCAGCTTGTTTAATGCATAAAACCCCATGTCCATCCGGGCGGACCTTTTGGGAATTCCGGTGTTCATTGTACACATCCTCTGCACGTTATTCGTGGAATCCTCGGATGCTAGCGGCATCCATGCTAGCTGGTTACCATCTGCCCTCCGTTGACGTGAATGGCCTGGCCCGTGACAAAAGAAGAAGTGATGGACGATGCCAGGTAAACATAAGCGGGTGCCAGCTCATAAGGCTGCGCGGCTCGCTTCATCGGCGAATTCGTTCCGAATACGGCAACCTCATCGGCGGAGAAGCTGGAAGGGATGAGCGGCGTCCAGACCGAGCCTGGCGCGACGGAGTTGACGCGGATGCCCTGATCGACCAGCGAAAGGGCCAGGGATCGGGTAAGGGAAACGATGGCGCCTTTGGTTGAGGAATAGTCGATGAGCTCCTTTAAACCGTCATAGGCCGTAATGGAGGCCGTGTTGATGATCGACGCTCCGGCTTTCATATGGGGCAGCGCGGCCTGAATCATGAAGAAGAACGGAAAGATATTCGTCTGGTAGGTGTGATGCAGCTGTTCTTCCGTAATGTCCAGAATGCTGCGCTGCACGTACTGGACGGCATGGTTGTTCACGAGAACATCCACTCTGCCGAAGCAGGCGATCGTCTCGTTAACCACGGCTTCGCAGTTTTTTTTGTAGCGCAGATCGATCTTCATTAAGAGGCATCGTCTGCCGAGGGATTCAATCCGCTGCTTCGTCACTTCCGCATCCGAAGTCTCATATAAGTATGGGATGACCAGATCGGCACCTTCCTTGGCGAAGGCAATGGCGGCCGCTTTGCCGATACCGCTGTCCCCCCCGGTCACAATGGCGATTTTGCCATCCAGTTTACCGCTGCCCCGGTAGGCGGGATCTTCGCTGATCGGACGCGGCGACATCAGGCTTTCAAGGCCCGGCTGGCAGTTTTGATGCTGGGGAGGAAAAGCGATGGGCTGTTCCTTGCATTCGGTTTTGGAGCCTACGTATGGAACGGGCTGTTGGGGATTCATTTCATTCCTCCTTTGGTATACGGGATGTTATTCATGGAACGTCGATGCTTTATCTCTATGCATTCGCCCAGTCCAGGGTGCCGATTGCGAACAGAATAGGTGAAAGGTCGTGCGCAAACACGCGGATTACGGATTTTTTACGATGTCCTTTGGGCTATTGTGGTAAAATATTTCCAAATTCATCAATACGGCCAAGGGGGCACGGTCACGGATGAAACCCGTCAAGCGTTCAAAATTCCGCCTGTGGGCAGGCAAGCAGTATTTTACATACCGGCGTTATTGGGCATGGATGAAGAAGAGGGGCGGCATCGCCCGCACGCAAAGTCCTGAGCCGCTGCGATATTCGGTGTTCACACACCAAACCCCGCTGAAACGCCAGCTCAAGGATGTTGATATGTGGTATCAGCATAATAAGGTGATCAACTTGCGTCTGGCCGTGCGCCATCTGGATGGACTGCTGGTTCGTCCGGGAGAGACGCTGTCCTATTGGAGGAGCATTGGACGCCCGACTCGCAGGAAAGGGTATGTCGACGGCATGGTCCTGTTCTATGGAGGCTTTAAGGCGGGCATGGGCGGAGGGCTGTGCCAGCTGTCCAACCTCATATACTGGATGACGCTGCACACCCCTCTGGAAGTGAAAGAACGGCATCGGCACAGCTATGACGTCTTTCCGGATGCGAACCGGACCCAGCCGTTCGGAAGCGGCGCTACGTGCGCCTATAATTATTTGGACCTTCAGATTTATAATCCGACGAACGATACATACCAGCTGTCGGTATATGTATCAGAGGAGGATTTGATCGGGGAATGGCGATCCAGCGCCGCTCCGCTGCATCGCTATGAAGTATATGAGCGGGACCATCGCATTACCCAGGAAGTTTGGGGAGGATATGCGAGGCATAACGTCATTGGCCGCAAAGTGTTCAACAGGGAAGGCGAACGGATTCGGGATGAGTGGATTACCGAGAACCATGCGCTCATGATGTACTCGCCGCTGCTTGCCGAACAAGGAAGCGTGACGTCTTGATCAAGGGAGGGGCTAGGTGCCGATCTTACACCGTATTCGCATGGGGAGCCCTGTTCGTGATCAGTTAAATGGAGCGGGCAATGGAGACATCGGTTTGACGCATTCTGCCGGATTGACAAAAGCGCGGACACATTGATACGATGATACTAATTCTGACAAGTTTGCTCTGATTTATACTGGTTGATGTCGGATGCAAGAGCGACTGCTGACCGGAAGACTTTGCCGTATCCTGTAGAGTCTTTTTTTCTGAGATTCAGGCTATGGCGGTCTGACTCTATATCGAGAGGACCTTACATAGCGATCTGATACATGGATGAAATGGTGACATTATAAGATAAGCTGAGGTGAGCAATGATTATGGCGAAAGCTGTTATTATTAACGGGAGCCCTACAGCCGGATCCCGATTGAATGCGGTTATGGATTTTGCGGAGCAGGCACTAACCGCTGCCAATTTCGAGGTGAGCCGGATCGACGTGGCCGGGCTGCCGCCCGAGGATTTGATTCATACGAAGTTTGAGAGCGAGCATATCGTCAAAGCCAACGGGCTTGTGGCCGAGGCCGATGCCGTGATTGTGGCAAGTCCGGTTTATAAAGCTTCGTTTACCGGCGTGCTTAAGACATTTTTGGACCTGATTCCGCAAAAAGGCTTGGCTGGCAAAATCGTGCTTCCGATGTTCATTGGTGGCAGTCTCGCGCATTTGCTGGCGATTGATTATTCGCTCAAGCCCGTGCTTTCCTCGATCGGGGCCCGGCATATTCTGGGCGGCGTGTACGCCGTGGATGCCCAGGTGGCGCGTACCGAGGATGGCGGGTTTGACGTAGCGGAAGTGCTTCAGGAGCGTTTGGCCTCCGCGATGGAGGAATTAATTGAAGAAACCCGTTACCGGACAGAACGCGCATAGGAATAGCGTGAGTGACGGCAGGGGTGTTCTAGCGATATAGATCATATGGAGGGATACCATTTGCAAAAGCTAGTGTTTTTTGTCGGCGTGGCCGGTACAGGCAAGACAACCGTAGCGAAGAAGCTTGCAGTCCGCATACCGGCTGCATTTCTCGACCGTGATACGGTGGGGGGACGGTTTGTCGAGAAGTTCCTGGAGAGCAACGGACTGGATCCGAACGACCGCGATTCTTCCTTCTATAAAGAGAATCTGCGCGATCTGGAATATGATACGACCAAGGATATTTGCATCGAGAACCTGGGTGCGAGGCAAAATGTCTTTATGATCTCGCCGTTCACGGCGGAGCTCAAGAACCGCGAATGGATTGAAGAGGTCATCGCATCCGCGGGATTAACGAAGAACGACGTTGATGTGAAGGTCATCGTGGTTGCGCTCAAGGACATGGATTTGCAGAAGGAGCGGATCATTGACAGACAGACCGAGCGGGATCAGTGGAAGCTGGATCATTGGGACGACTTCAAGAAGCGCGTTGATTTCGTTCCGGAAGTGAACTGGGATATTCCGCAAACGTCCATCAAGGTGTTTGATAACAGCGGCGATCTGACGGAAGAGAAGGTCGAGGAGCTCTATCAATTTATCGTAAGCGAATAGCATATCGTAACAACAGATTCAATATCGGATGAAAAAGTGCGTCATTCCAGGTGCCGGCAAGCCCTGTGATGGCGCATTTTTTTGAATATCGGGGCATCTTCAACTGCTTCAAGGAAGCGGTCTGCCTGCTATCGCAGCAAACAGCGGGCTGCTCGGATTCGTTGTATGTCCAGGAATGCGTTCTATGAGAGTGTGCAGCCTGCATCGGGCGATGATCTGAATTGGAACCGAAGCCGGAATGTTATATAGTAGATTTGTCATGATCGGTTAACGTAGATTTCAAGGAGGGAAAGCGGTTGGATAACTCGGCTATGCTTGCCTATCTTCGAAGCGTTGTGTTAATGAGGGATCGCATCCCGTCATTTAACGAATACCCCTTTAATTTGCCGGCCGTAGCGGCTATGGACGGACTTCGCTTTCATCCGAAGGTCACTTATATCGTGGGCGAGAACGGAATGGGCAAATCCACGCTGCTGGAGGCGATTGCGGCGGCCCTCGGGTTCAATCCGGAAGGAGGGACGCTTAATTTCTCCTTCTCGACGGAGGAGACCCATTCCAGGCTGTATGAATATATTCGAACCGTCCGGGGCGCACGCAAACCGCGGGATGGTTTTTTCTTCCGGGCGGAGAGCTATTATAATGTCGCCAGCGAGGTGGATGCACTGGAGCGAGAGCGTCCTGGACTTTATGATTCCTATGGCGGCAAATCGCTTCATCAGCAGTCGCATGGAGAATCCTTTTTTGCCACCTTCTTGCATCGGTTCTGGGGCAACGGACTGTACATCATGGACGAGCCGGAAGCGGCCTTGTCGCCGTTTCGCCAAATGGCGCTGCTGAGACGCATCCATGACCTGGTTCATGAAGACTCGCAGTTTATTATTTCCACGCATTCGCCGATTGTCATGGCTTATCCGGATTCGATCATCTACAAGCTGACATCCGAAGGCGTGGAAGAGACGAGCCTGGAGGAAACGGATCATTACATGATCACGAAGGAATTCGTGAATCGCCGGGAATCGATGCTGCATGAATTGTTTGCGGACGATGAGGAATAAACGGGGAAGATAAGGGCTCGTGGATCGCTAGATCGTGCGAGTTCTTTTTTTCATTGGGGGCCTGTTATTGTACTGACCGTTTCTTGCCAAGGCATGAATAGGAATTTTCTCTGCTTCTGAATTTAAGAATTAGAATAGTTCAATATCTCGAAATAAACTTTGAATGTTTTAAGTAATTAGTCCATTAAACCTCGATAATTGGGATGAATTAGAATGAAAATCATGAAAATGGTGTTTACAAGTTAGAATCATTGAACTAAAATAAAAACGAGGTGAAAAACTCTGGAGAACGGAAGAGAAGCAAGCGTGGAGAGACTCATGGACATGTATCGTGAGTTATCGGATAAAATGACGAGGCATCGGGTCGTGTCTTTCTTGAGTCATTTAAGAAAGAATGATTTGACGATGAATCAGTATAAAATCCTAAGTTTGATCGAGCAGCAGGGACCGTGGCTTCCCAACCGGTTGGCTGAGCACATGGAGCTTAAAGCTGCAACGATCACTTATTTGGTGGATGCATTGGAACAACGGGGATTGGTGATTCGAACGCCGAATCCGAGTGACGGACGCAGCCACTATGTCAATTTTACGGCAGAAGGCCGGCAGCTGGTGCTCGACGCGCGCAGCGAGGGGGACTATGCCGTCATGGAATCCTTCAAGCAGCTGGATGAGGACGAGGCGGATAACCTGTATATTTTGCTGCGATTGCTTGGCCGAAAGCTATTTCCAACAGAGTAAACGATATGAAACTGAAGTAATCCTGCCTCCAGTTCTGTTATCAGATCCGGGCGGGGTTACTTTGTTTAGGAGGCTTCTTGTGAATACAGACGAAAAATCTTCATTTTGGCTAATTATGAGCGCCGTGTTTTTCGGCAATTTTCTCGCGGTGTTGAGCATTACCACCATCAACGTCGCTTTTCCGGTGGTGATGGAGCAGTTTCATACTACGCTGAGCACAACCCAATGGCTGATGGCCGGATATTTGCTGGCAACAGGTATCGTGGCCCCTATTGTCGGCTACATGGGGGATCAGCTAAGCTATAAGAGGCTGTTCGTACTGGCATTGACGGGTTTTACCCTCTCGTCGCTATTATGCGTTGTCGCCTGGAACATCGAAACATTAATCGCGTTCCGGATCACGCAAGGCGTATTCGGCGGGATGATCATTCCGATTACGATGACGATCATCTACCAGGTATTCCCGCGCGAGCGGCAGGCCTATGCCATGGGTCTGTGGAGCCTGGCTTCCATGCTGGCACCGGTGATAGGGCCGACCCTGGGCGGATGGCTGGTGCAATACTTTGGCTGGAAATCGATATTCATTCTGAATGTCCCCATCGGCCTGATATCGATCGTCATCGTAAGCAAATTCATTCCTTTTTATCGACTGACCGGGAAGAAGACCTTCGATCTCCTCGGATTCTTGACGGTGGTGGCGGGCAGCTCCTGTTTGCTGCTCTCCTTCAGCCATGGAAACGATTGGGGCTGGGGATCCTGGAAGACGATCTCCTTACTCGTCGCCGGTATTTTGCTGCTGCTGTTCTTTATTAAGTGGGAGCTGCGCATTCCGTCCCCGCTGTTGCAGCTGAAGGTCTTCAAATTTCCCCGATTCCGGTACAGCTTGATCTTGAACTGTATCGTGACGATCTCCCTCTATACGGGAACCTTGCTGGTGCCGCTCTATTTGCAGACCGTGCTGAAGCTGTCTCCGATGGATACCGGACTGATCATGCTGCCGGGCGCAATCGTCATGGCGGCGGCATCGCCGATTATCGGCAAATTTTATGACCGGATCGGTCCGTTCCGGCTGGTCATCACGGGTGTCCTCATCATTGTGGCCGCCACGCTGGCTTTCAGCGGGATCGGCACGAATACGTCGGTTCTGTACATTTCCACGCTGCAGCTGGTTCGCTGCCTCGGTATCGCTTTGTGCAACATGCCGTTAACGAACGCCGCGATGAGCGCGGTGTCCAGCGAGTACTCGGGCCATGCATCGTCCATTACGAACTGGGCGCGTCAAGGGCTGGCTTCGTTATCCATCGGCATTTTCAGCGCGCTGGTGGTAACCAGAACATCCTATTACATGGGCGCCGGGGCTGTGACTTCGCGTACGGCAACGACCATGGGCATTGATGACGTGTTCATGATCGGTACGATGGTGGCGGTGGTAGCCATACCTCTTACATTTTTGTTACGGGTCAAAAAGGAAAAATCGACTCGCCATGTCGCGCTCTAACCGGGAATGCCCCGCCTGTATGAAGAGGGGGTTCCTTCAGGCTGTTGAGACCTGGCGCAAGACGCCGGGAACCCGAATATAATCTAGCGATTGAACAAGGTTGAACCTAAGAGCTTGCATGTCGCAGGTATAACCTTAAGGATCGTCGGATAGGCCGTTAACCGATGAGAGAGCAGCTGCAGGGGCTGCTCTCTTATTTTGTTTTTGCGCTCCATGGCCTGGATGAAATATGACAAAGCTGTTCTTTTATTCATTTCGCGGTCTGTGGTAGGGTGAAGTATACGAATGCAGGCGCTAGGAGGAGCTTATGGAATTTATACGGAAGCTGTGGGTTTTCGGTTATCAGCAGGCCTTGTCCTGCCTATTTCCGGTGATTATCTTCGGCGCGTTGGGACTGACCAAGGTGGTTGAGATTCCGGGTTTGCCGCGGTATGATCTCATTCTTCTCATCTGCGTCTTGGCGCAAATCGGGATGCTGGTGAGCAAGCTGGAGACATGGGATGAACTGAAGGTTATCTGCGTCTTTCACGTTATCGGATTGATGCTGGAGCTGTATAAAGTGCATATGGGCTCATGGTCTTACCCGGAGGAGGGCTGGAGCAAAATCGGCGGCGTTCCGCTGTACAGCGGCTTCATGTATGCGAGCGTAGCCAGTTATATCTGCCAGGCTTGGCGGCGAATGAATTTGCGGATCACCGGCTGGCCGCTGCCTGTGCTGACGGTGCTGATCAGTGCGGCGATCTACGCCAATTTCTTTACCCATCACTACGTATGGGATGCGCGCTGGCTCCTCACCGTATTGTTGTTCGTGGTATTTGGCAGAACCATGGTGTATTTCGACGTTGACGGAAAAACCTTGCGCATGCCGTTGGTGCTGTCGTTCCTGCTGATTGGTTTTTTTATCTGGATCGCGGAGAATATCTCCACGTTTCTCGGGGCCTGGACCTATCCGGGACAGGAACGGACATGGAGTCTGGTGCATATCGGAAAAATCAGCTCTTGGTTCCTGCTGGTGGTCATCAGCGTCATTATTGTGGCTCAGCTGAAGCATCTGAAGCAGGGCAGAGGACCGTCCAAGGACAATCCAAAGGGAACGGTCATGTGATTGTGCTTAGCGGATTTGATCCTTCATGCAGAATCATGTATCCTATGGGTAATCGAAACGATGGAATTAGCGAGCCATAAGGCAAGAAACTTGTTATGAACATAGATGGTTGAAATCTTGGCAGGGAGGAGTATTCACATGAAAAAAAGATCATTGGCGTCGTTGTCCAAAGGCATGGGATACTCCACCGCTGTTTTCTTTGATCGGTCCGATGACGGGAGAAGTCTGTCCAAAATCGGATATTCGGCGATCAAGGATCCTTCATTCTATTGACTGAGGGAACAGTGGAATTAAAAACACCACAGGTCGCTAATCTTGTGGTTGCATAGATCGGCATGTACACCACAGGTGCGCTGTGGTGTTTTTTTGCGTTTCTAATGATACGACCAAAGGAGAGGAAGACCATGTTCATGCAAGGAAGACAGATCTATGTCAAGTCGGTTGAGGAATCGGATGCGGAGGCGCTATGGAAGCTCGAGGTGGATAACCGGGATTTTTTCCAACGGTTCACGGGCTTAAGGGACGACGAATTCTATACCCTTGAGGGACAACTCGAACGGATTCGAAAGGCCCGGGAATCCAGCAAGGCGGATCAGGCGTATCTCTATATGATTGGACTGCGGGATACCGAAACGATCATCGGCGAGATCATGCTGACGGAAGTGGTACGGGGGAATTTGCAGAGCTGCTGGATCGGTTATTTTCTGGACCGGGACCATAACGGAAAGGGGTATATGACCGAGGCCGTTCAAATGGTGGTGAGGTTTGCCTTTCAGGAATTGAAATTTCACCGGATTGAGGCGGGCGTCATACCGCACAACCAGGGCTCGATCCGAGTGCTCCTGAAGGCGGGCTTCCACAAAGAAGGCATCGCCAGGAAAAACGTGAAGATTAACGGGAAGTGGGAGGACCATCAGACACTGGCTATGTTGAATGAAGCCGATGAGGAGGCATCGTCCCCGATTCAGCGGTACAATCCGTCCGTCATCGCCCCGCCGATCGGTCCGTATACCCATGTAACCAAGGTTGCGAGAGGGGCTGAGCTGTTGGTGTTCTCCGGCCAGGTGGGGACCGACAGGGAGGGGAACCTGCCGGCCGATATGAAGGAGCAAGTAGAGAACACCTTGGCGAATATTCAGCGGGTATTGGCTTCGGAAGCCATGTCGGCGGATCATATCGTCAAAATCAACATTTGGGCGGTTCAGGAGGTCGACTGGGATCATTTCCATCGGGTATGGGAGAAATTCCACGGGGGAAAGGCGCCATCCATGACGATGGCCTACGTGCCGGCGCTGGCGATGCCGTCCCTACAGGTGGAGATCGAGGTATGGGCAGCGAGAGGGTAACGCTTAATGTAGTGGAACGGATTGCAGCCGTCTTATATAAGGCATAAAAAACCTCCGGGATCCCTGTTTAGGGGACCTCGGAGGTTTTGTATATGGAAGGAAACTTATAGATCGTAAACTTATAGATCGTCAAAGCCGTTGTCGTCGCCAACTTTGCCGTAGTTACGGGATTTGGCTTCGAAGAAGTCGGTTTTCGTTGCGTTGAGGGCCTCGTCGGAGAAAGGCTTGATCCATGGCATGCAGTTGACGTCCACGCCTTCGTAAGCTTTTTCCAGACCCATCATGGTGATGCGACGGTTCGCGATGTACTTGATGTAATCGCTCAACTCGTTCAGATCGATACCGCGCACATTGCTGAGCGTGTAGTGGGCCCAGTTGGTTTCGAGCTCAACGGCACGGTCAATGGTGCGGTACAGGTAGTCGATGTTCTCTTTGGTGTTCAGCTCAGGGAAATCCTTGAGCAGCTGCTTGAACACTTCGGCGAAGAAGTAGCAGTGCTGGTTCTCGTCACGCTGAATATAGGAGATCATCTGGCTGGTTGCCATCATCTTCTGGTCACGGGCCAGGTTGTAGAAGAAGGCAAACGTGCTGTAGAAGAAAATCCCTTCCAGGATCAGGTCGGCGACCATGGCTTCGAAGAAGGATTGCGGCGACGGATTGTCGCGGAAATTCTGGTAAATGTTCGAGATGAACTGGTTGCGCTCCAGAAGAACCGGATCATGCTTCCAGTATTCGAAGATTTCCTTCTGCTCCTGCTCCGATACGATGGAGGAAAGCACGTAGGAATAGGATTGGTTGTGAACCACCTCTTGCTGACCGATGATGGCCGAGATGGCTTCGAGCGACGAGTCGGTGAAGTAACGCTTGACGTCGCCGACAAACATCGTCTGCATGGAATCGAGCACAGCCAACAGGGAGATGTTGATTTTGAAGGTGCGCTGCTCTTCAGGGTCCAGGCGCGGGAACTGCTGCGCATCCTTGGACATCGGGATTTCATCCGCGATCCAGTGGTTCAGCAGCAGAACCTTATACAATTTATACATATGAGGCATCCGAATGTCGTTCCAGTTCAGGATCCCGGAGCATTCACCTTCAATGACGCGAGTGGAGCGGTTGGGTGCTTCGGTGTTAAATATCTTTTGCATTTGCATGCCGATTTTCTCTCCTTGTATTTCATAATAGGGCGGAAGGTTGAAGGGACTCACTAGCGGATTCATGGGACGGGTATCCATCTCCAGCCGCTGTTGTCCGCCTTGCCTGAATGTATTTTAAAGGTTACAAAGGGCTCCCAAAAGCGGACGTAAACTCTTCCGATTGGATACCCTTACCCTTGTAGTCTTGTATTAGAAAGCTATTCCCGCCTGCTATGCGAGACTCCGCATGCAGCCGCTCGATGCTTGTCGCGCCGCATGAGAAGCGATTCCCAAGGGGAGAGCGATCCCAGCAGGCAGTAACTCAACAAATCGTACGAAGTAACTACAGAAGTCCGCCGCCGCATCGAG
>NZ_AEXS01000004.1:0-34044 GCF_000204455.1 Paenibacillus sp. HGF5
CTGCCCCGGCACCCGGCGCAGCTCCGGCAGGGGGCCGCAAGGCCCCGCCGGAGGCGCGCGAGTCGCAGCGGGCGAATGCTCCGCTGCGGGAAGAGCGGCCGGCGCAGGCGAAGCCGGCCGCAAGCCAGGGCGCGCGCAAGGGAAGCGCGCCCACGCCGCCACCCCCGCCGCCGAAGGCGCAGGGGGACGGCAGCGGCCGGCCCGGGGAGACGGGGCCGGCTCCGGAAGGAGGCTCCTCCATGGATCGCCTCCTCAAAGCCAAAAAACGCGGCACGCGCTGATGTGCCGCCGAAAGCTTCGGTCCGGCTGTCGATGTGCAGCTTAGACCGAAGCTTTTTCTTTGCCCGAATGCAGTAACTTTTTCCATGCCGGCGATGTCCCCTAAATCGTTTAACGGATGTCGAATCCGGTTATAACCGGACTTATAAGGGAAATAATGCAAGAGGGATGTCGGCAGCCCTGACGACTTTTACACAACATTGACAATTACGTTATGGAAATGAAAGACGTGTGGTGATACAATAAGAGTCAAAATGATATTCTCAACATTCCTAACTGCTCTGATACCAAGCGAATCGGGGCTGGAGGGACGTAAGAAGCCTTCATTTTCGAAGCTTACTATGGAAAAGATTTGAGGAGGACGAATCATGACAACTGAACATAACCAAACGATCGACAACCTGTCCATCGCAACGATCCGGACATTGGCGATCGACGCGATCGAAAAAGCCAACTCCGGTCATCCGGGCATGCCGATGGGATCCGCGCCTATGGGCTACCAGCTGTTCGCGAAGACGATGAATCATAACCCGGACCAGCCGGCGTGGATTAACCGCGACCGTTTCGTCTTGTCTGCAGGACATGGCTCCATGCTGCTCTACAGTCTGCTCCACCTGAGCGGCTATGACTTGTCCATTGAGGACCTGAAACAGTTCCGCCAATGGGGAAGCAAAACCCCGGGGCACCCGGAATTCGGCCATACGGCCGGCGTTGATGCAACGACAGGTCCGCTCGGACAAGGCGTGGCCATGGCCGTAGGTATGGCAATGGCTGAGGCTCACTTGGGCGCGACTTACAATAAAGACGGTTTCAACGTGGTGGATCACTATACGTACGCGATCTGCGGCGACGGCGACATGATGGAGGGCGTGGCTTCCGAGGCGGCTTCCCTGGCAGGTCACCTGAAGCTTGGCAAATTGATCATGCTGTACGATTCCAACGATATCTCCCTTGACGGCGAGCTGAACCTGGCCTTCTCCGAGAACGTGGCGAAGCGTTTTGAAGCATATGGCTGGCAAGTGCTGCGCGTAGAAGACGGCAACGATCTGCCTGCGATCGAGAAAGCGATCGAGGAAGCGAAAGGCGATTCGAACCGCCCGACGCTGATCGAAGTGAAAACGGTCATCGGTTACGGCAGCCCGAACAAGCAAGGCAAAGGCGGCCATGGCGGTACGCACGGTTCTCCGCTCGGAGCCGACGAAGCGAAGCTGACCAAGGAATTCTATAAATGGGTATATGAAGAGGACTTCTACGTGCCGGAGGAAGTGCGCGAGCATTTCGGCAAAGTGAAAGAACGCGGCATTGCTGCGTATCAAGCGTGGGTGGATCAGTTCGCGAAATACAAAGAGGCTTACCCAGAGCTGGCTGCGCAATTCGAGCGCGGCGAATCCGGCAAATTGGCTGAAGGATGGGACAAAGACCTTCCGAAATACAGCGCGGACGACAAAGCGGTTTCCACTCGCGTGGCTTCCGGTAAAGCGCTGAACGGTTTGACGGCAGGCGTACCGCAGCTGCTTGGCGGATCGGCTGACCTGGAAAGCTCCACCATGACTCACTTGAACGACCTGGCATCTTTCACCGCGGAGAGCTATGAAGGCCGCAACGTGTATTATGGCGTTCGCGAATTTGCGATGGCTGGCGCGATGAACGGTATCGCTCTCCATGGCGGATTGAAAATTTTCGGCGGTACGTTCTTCGTATTTACCGATTATCTGCGTCCGGCCATTCGCCTGGCTGCGATCATGAAGCTGCCGGTTACGTATGTGCTGACGCACGACAGCATCGCTGTCGGCGAAGACGGCCCTACGCATGAGCCGATCGAGCAATTGGCTTCCCTGCGCATCATTCCAGGCGTGACCGTTATCCGTCCGGCAGATGCGAATGAGACTTCCGCTGCATGGGCTTATGCGGTTGAGAACACGGATCGTCCGGTAGCCTTGGTGCTGACTCGTCAAAATCTTCCGATCCTCGCAGGCACGGCGGACCATGCGCGTGAAGGCATCAAACGCGGAGCTTATGTGGTTTCCGACGCAAAAGATGGGAACGTGCAGGCTCAAATCATTGCAACGGGTTCCGAGGTTCAGCTTGCCGTTAAAGCACAAGCGGCATTGGCCGAAGAAGGCATTGCCGTACGCGTCATCAGCATGCCGAGCTGGGATCTGTTCGACAGCCAGGATCAGGCTTACAAAGATTCCGTGCTGCTTCCTGACGTTAAAGCCCGTCTTGCCATTGAAATGGCTCATCCGTTCGGATGGGAGCGTTACGTGGGCGACAAAGGCGACATTCTCGGCATCAACACGTTTGGCGCTTCCGCTCCTGGCGACCGCGTCATTGCCGAGTACGGATTTACCGTTGAGAACGTGGTTAGCCGCGTAAAAGGTTTGCTGTAACAACACCCTGATTTAACTCCATATTGATTTTCCGGCACCCGCATGATGCGGGTGCCGTCCATATATCAAGCCTACATATTTTGGAGGAGGAGAGTTGTCGATGACACAATTCAAGAATGCGACCGTCACGAAAGCAGCCAATGTGTACTATGAGGGGAAGGTAACCAGCCGCACGGTGCTGCTGGAGAATGGGGAGAAGGTCACGCTCGGCATCATGCTGCCGGGAAGCTATGAATTCGGCACGGATGGCCCTGAAATCATGGAAATCCTGTCCGGCGATTTGCGTGTTCTGCTGCCCGGGGAGCAAGAGTGGTTGGAGATTCAAGAGCCCGCGACCTTTAACGTGCCGGGCAATTCAAGCTTCAAGCTGGAAATCCGCACCGTGACGGATTATTGCTGCTCTTATCCGACGATGTAGCAGGACAAACGGCACCTAAAGCAGTGAATATGCCAAAAAGGCTCAAAGCCGATGGCTCTGAGCCTTTACTGTCAATGCCGGATGTCAACGCAGGCCGTTAACGGCGGTTGATATAATGGACTTATTCCTCGGGGATCGTCACGATCTCGCCTTTATATCCGGGAGCCCGGTTGTCCAGCTCTACGTATCCTTCGCCCCATTCTTGGACGCGGTCGAGCAGGCGGTAGCTGGTGACGCCGGAAGGGTAGCGGAATACGAATTTGGCAAGGGTCCAATTGCCGGTATCCGGCTGCTTGCCGATCTCCGCTTTCAGCGCAGGCAGGAAGAACAGATCTTGGTTTGCCGGTACCTTGGCGGAATAATCCAGCTTGCCCTGCCATTTCAGATATTTAACGCTGCCGCGGATTTCGAAATAGCTGGCGATATCGTTATCTACCAGGAAAAAGCGTTGGGATTGGCCTTTGGGAAAATAATAATCCACGCCCTGCATTTCCACGGGCAGCATGTCCAGCTCAGGTTTCTTCAATTCGGATGAATACGGAAGCTTGGCTGCAGCATTCCGGGCGGTGGCCAGATCGGAGCTCTTTAAGTCGGCGATGATATCGGGCTCTGCCTTATTGATATAAGCTGTTTTTAAAGAGCCGTTCCAATAGACGCTGGCATCGAAGGCTTGGGCAACGGCCCTTAGGGGAATCAAGGTTTTGCCGTTATGCAGCAGCGGGGCTGCAGGGAGCGCCTTCTTAACGCCGTTCACCTCCATGCTGGTGCTTCCGGCCGCGAGAATCACCGTTCGGTTATCGCCTTGAATGGTCACCTGTTTCTTCTGGTTGTCGTACTTCATGACGTAGTTGCCCATAGGCTTGAGATCGGTAAGGGTAACAAAGGTGGTGCCCTGCCTGATCAGCACGTCGCCGCTTGCGGTTACGTTGTTAATGGTTGCGGATGGTTTAACTGCTGCAGAGGCTGGCAAACCGCCTATTGCAGGGGACAGAACAGCGGTTAGTACGACAGCGGCTGCCATTGCTTTTAATCGATTGGTCCATTTCATGTTGTAAATTCCTCCCTTTGCATAGTAGACGGAAGTGAAACGCAAAAAGTTTCTTGCCGAGAGGAAAATGATGGAATAGCCAAAAAAATAGCTCCTTCCTCCTAGTCCGGATGAACCGAAAACTAACGAGAAGGAGCCATTATAGATGCATGGCTTGTCTGATTATGGCTGCTGGCCGCCAATCTTCTGGCCGATCCAAGCCTCGTAGCACTTCACGACGGCGGAGAGATCCTCGTCGCCATAGCCTTCGCTGGCACCGGCTTGAAACAGGCTCTTGGCCAGGTTCAGCATGGGCGACGGCATCCCGATGCCGTCGGTGAGCGAAGAGGCCAGCTTCAGGTCTTTGAGCATGAGCGCCAGCGAGAACTGGTTGCTGAAATCGCCTTCGATGATTTTGCGTCCCTTCAGCTCCGCCGCTTTGCTGCCGGCCGATCCCAGCTGCACGAGCTCCAGGAAGTTGTCTGCCGGTATGCCTGCTTTCGCGGCGATGGCGAAGCCTTCAGCCAGTGCCAGGTTGTTAATGCCCACAATCGTATTGTGCGCGAGCTTGGCCACGGCGCCGCTTCCGTTAGGCCCCATGTGAATGACCTTTTTGCCCAGGGTGTCAAAAACGTCGGCTTGCGCTTCGATGACGGCGGCATCACCGCCAACCATGAAGACCAAGGTGCCATCAATCGCTGCAGGCTTGCTGCCGGTTACCGGGGCATCCAGGAAGGAAGCGCCGAGGCCGGAAACGGCGGAGGCAATTTCCTTAACCAGGCTTTCGGAGATCGTGCTGCAGTCAATGACGGTCATCCCGCTCGTCAGGGAGCCAAGCAGGCCGTTCTCTCCGTAGAATACATCCCGGATGGATTGGTCGTTGCTTACCATTGTAATGACAAGATCTTGCCCTTCGGCCGCTTCCCGAGGCGTCTCCGCGATGGAGGCTCCCTGTTCGGCGAGCGGACGGCATTTCTCGTGTGTGCGGTTATATACCGTCACATCGTAATCCTGCTTCAGCAGATTGGAGGCCATGGGAGCGCCCATGGTGCCCAGTCCGATAAACCCGATTTTTTTCATAGTCTATATCACCTTCGATTATGGATTCCTGATCCACTCTATCTTAGCACGGGTTCCCGAAACGAAGCCAGCCTTTGCAGGGAATGGAAGCGGGAAGGAGTCCCGCGCATGAAGAATAGATGACAGTTGGCCCGTGAAACTTGCGGTCTTTATTAAATTAAAGTATCCTATTTCTAAATTCACAGGAGGTTTAAGGCATGTCTAAAAAAATCAAGTTTGATTACAGTAAAGCACTGACCTTTGTCAATCAGCACGAAGTTGATTATTTCGCTGAGCCGATCCGCACAGCTCATGAACAGTTACATAACGGTACGGGCGCCGGCTCCGATTATTTGGGCTGGATCGACCTGCCGACTCAGTACGATAAAGAGGAATTCTCCCGCATCCAGAAAGCGGCCGCCAAAATCCAAAGCGACTCGGACGTCCTGATCGTAATCGGAATCGGAGGCTCCTACCTGGGTGCGCGCGCAGCCATCGAAATGCTGTCGCATTCGTTCTATAACGAGCTGTCGAAGGACCAGCGCAAGACGCCGGAAATCTACTTTGCGGGCAACAACATCAGCTCCACGTATGTTTCGCATCTGCTTCAATTGATCGAAGGCAAAGACTTCTCCGTCAACGTTATCTCCAAATCCGGCACAACGACGGAACCGGCAATCGCTTTCCGTATTTTCCGTGCGGAGCTGGAGAAGAAATACGGCAAGGAAGAAGCGCGTAAACGCATTTACGCGACGACGGATCAAGCGAAGGGCGCCCTCAAGAAGCTGGCGACCGAGGAAGGCTACGAGTCCTTTATCATTCCTGACGATGTGGGCGGACGTTATTCCGTTCTGACCGCGGTAGGTCTGCTTCCGATCGCGACGGCAGGCATCAATATCGAAGAGATGATGCAGGGCGCGGCCGACGCCTCCAAGGAGTACAGCAGCCCGAACGTTGCCGAGAACGAGGCTTACCAATACGCAGCGGTTCGCAACGCGCTTTACCGTAAAGGCAAAGGCATCGAGATCCTGGTGAACTATGAGCCTTCCCTGCATTTTGTATCCGAATGGTGGAAACAGCTGTACGGCGAGAGCGAAGGTAAGGATTACAAGGGGATCTACCCGGCATCCGTCGATTTCTCTACCGATCTGCACTCCATGGGTCAATTCATCCAGGAAGGCAGCCGCAACATCTTCGAAACCGTCATTCAGGTGGAGAACGTATCCGAGCATATTACGATCGAATCGGATCCGGACGATCTGGACGGATTGAACTTCCTGACCGGGAAAACATTGGATTTTGTCAACAAAAAGGCGTTCCAAGGCACGATGCTGGCCCATACAGACGGACAAGTTCCGAATTTGATTGTGACAATTCCAGATTTCACTCCCTATTCGTTCGGATATCTGGTATACTTTTTCGAAAAGGCCTGCGGTATCAGCGGCTATCTGTTGGGTGTCAACCCGTTTGACCAACCGGGCGTAGAGGCGTACAAGAAAAATATGTTCGCGCTGCTCGGCAAACCTGGGTACGAGAAAGAGAAGGCCGAATTGGAAGCTAGACTTTCCGAATAACCCGACACTTTCATTGGATTAGACGTAAGACGCTGAAGGAAGCAGTCCGCTGGCATATCATTGCCGTGGACTGCTTTCTTGGCAATATAGAGGTGGTTGTTGTTTCATGCTGGATCGTTACAAAACGGTACGTCAGGCGGGCTCCAAGGAGATCGTCATCAAGAAATCGCGTTTCATCGGGCATGTAATGCCGGTAGAAACCGAAGAGGAAGCCGTCGCTTTTATTGAAGAGATCAAGAAAAAACATTGGAATGCTACGCACAATTGTTCCGCTTACATGATTGGCGAGCGGGATGAGATTCAGAAGCAATCGGATGACGGGGAACCGAGCGGAACGGCCGGCAAGCCGATTCTCGAGGTGATCCGCAATCAGGGCCGGAAGAACGTAGCTATCGTGGTCACGCGTTATTTTGGCGGCATTATGCTGGGTGCGGGCGGATTAATCCGGGCGTACACCGATGGAGCCGTGGCTGCGATCGAGTCAGGCGAACCGATTACAAGGGTTCTTCACCGGGAGATTTTTGTGGAGCTGGATTATACCTGGCTGGGTAAGGTGGAGAACGAGCTTCGTAACCGGAACGTACGCATGGGAGAGACAAACTTTGCCGACACGGTGACTTTGACCTGCTTGCCGCTCGATGGTGATGCGGAGAGCTTTATGACTTGGATGGTGGATTTGACACAGGGGCAGTCCTTGATCACGGAGGGAGAGCGGCTTTATTTTATTGAAGGGGAATAAAATAATATGGCAAGAAGAGCAGTCGAACGCGAGTTGTCGAGAGAGCGGATACTGGAAGCAGCCAGGCATTTGTTCATAACCAAAGGATACAGGGCCATTTCGATGCGAAGCATCGGGCAGCATTTGGGTTATAGCCACGGCTCTTTGTATTATCACTTTAAGGAAAAGGCGGAGCTATTCTACGCCATTGTCATGAAGGACTTTAATGATCTAAATGATTTGCTGTTGGAGGTCTCGGTAAAGCCTCCCTGTGACGGGGTATCGAAGCTGGAGCAGCTGATGCTGGAATTCGTCCGTTTCGGTCTGGATAATCCTTACCAGTACGAAATCATGTTCATGATCCGGGACGAAGAGCTGCTGTCTTACTGTCGCTCTGAGCAGGGACGCTGTTTTGAAATGTTTGCTATGCTGGTTCGTCAGTATTTGCTGGAGGAGAATTACAGTGATGAAGAACGGCGAACCGTTCCGCTGACTTTGTTTTTGTCGCTGCATGGATTTATATCGTATTATATTCAGGACAGAATCGGTTTTGATGAGATTAAACCAGCCGCTCTTACCCATATCAAAGTGTTATGCCGGAGTCTGTACAGTAGAGTCTAATGTTTTCATGCTGCCAAGACGTGCAGCTTGACACTTCAATCCGTTACAACGACCTAGCGTTGAAACGTCAATCACCTAATGAACCATAAAACAGACAGGCGCGCTCCCTTGCATGCACCTGTCTGCTTTTTGTGCTTTTATTTCATTCGCTTGACTGCCGGTTTCAATTGCCGGTTTTATCCTTCCATGATCTTCACATGATATTGGCGCTGCCTCGGTCCGTCGAATTCGCAGAAGTAAATTCCCTGCCAGCGTCCAAGAAGCAGGTGCCCGTTCTGAATGATCACGGTCTGCGAAGGGCCGCAGGTGATCGATTTAAGGTGGGAGGCCGTGTTGCCCTCCGCATGGCGATACTTGGGATGCTTCCATGGATAGACCTCATCCAAAGACATCAGCACGTCCCGTTTCACATCGGGATCGGCGTTTTCGTTGATGGCGATTCCCGCCGTCGTGTGCGGACAATAGATCAGGACCGTTCCTTGCTGGACTCCGCTTTGTTTCACGAAAGAGTGGATCTCCCTTGTAATATCCCTCATCTCATCGCGTCCTTGCGTAGCCAATTCACCCGTATACAGCATCGCAATAACCTCCTCAACTTTTTCCATTTCTTTTATTTTACCCGATAAAGTGCAAAAGATGGATTGACGATGGGATTCAGCTTTTGGTAAAGTATGTGTAAAGTAAAACCAAGTATACAAATAGGAAATATAAAGATGGTTTGTGGAGGAGTCGACCGGAATGCCATCCGGAGGCGGGAGGGATACGAGATGACAACATGGATTCGTCATAAAGGTTGGACTTGGGGTTTTCGAAGCACCGTACTGCTTTATTTTCTTGCCTTGATCGTACTGCCGATCTTTGGGGTGTATGTGCAATCATTCTCTGCGGGATGGAGCCATTTTGCGGAAAGCGTAATGGATCCGATCGCCTGGAAGGCCGTGCTGCTTACCATTAAACTGGGCCTAATCTCTACTTTCATCAACGTGCTTATCGGAACGATGATTGCTTGGGTGCTCATACGGTATCGATTTCCGGGAAGGACGCTGCTGAACAGTCTGGTGGATCTGCCCTTTGCGCTGCCGACGGCCGTTGGCGGCTTGATGATTTTGCTGCTGCTTGGGCCGGGGAGCTTGCTTGGAGGCCTGGCGGAGAAGCTCGGCTTTGAAATTGTGTTCCATCAGCCTGCGATCGTGGTCGCCATGCTGTTTGTCACGTTTCCGTTTGTAATCCGGGCGGTTCAGCCGCTGCTGGAAGAGCTGGACCCGCTGGAGGAAGAGGCCGCATATACGATGGGCGCTTCCAGAACGAGAACCTTTTTTAAAGTTATCCTGCCCTCGATGCTGCCGGGAATTATCAGCGGAGGGATGCTGGCCTTCTCGAGGGCATTGGCTGAATTCGGTGCCGTCGTCCTGGTGGCCGGCAACATTCCTGGCAGGACGCTGATCGCTTCGGTATTTATTTTTGGTGAGGTGGAGAGCGATAATCCGGCCGGAGCGGCTGCCGTATCGATTCTGCTTCTTACGCTCTCCTTCATCATCCTCTGGGTGATCAATGCCGTGCAGCAGAGGGGGAGACGAGCTTGAAACGATTATGGATCGGACTTACGTATGCCGTATTTATCATCCTGCTGATCATTCCGCTGTCCCGAATTGCGATCGGTGCGTTCGATAAGGGGCTGGACGGGTTTGCGGAGGGGCTGCTCAGGCCTGAAGCCCTGCATGCCCTGATGATGACGGGTCTGATTGTGGTATTCGTTACTTTTTTGAATGCGTTGTTTGGCATCATGATGGCGCTGTATCTGGTGCGGGCAAATTGGCTCAGCCGAAAGATCAAGGGCATTCTGAACAGCATTGTCGACCTGCCCTACGCTGTTTCGCCGGTCATCGGCGGTTTGATGATTGTGCTGCTGCTCGGACCCGACAGCATCATCGGCGGTTTTTTTGAAGGAATCGGGTTTAAGGTGGTATATGCGTTCCCCGGCATGGTGATCGCGACGCTCTTCGTTACGTTCCCGCTGATGGTTCGCGAGGTTATGCCCGTGCTGCAGGAGATCGGAAACGATCAGGAGCAGGCGGCAGCGACGCTTGGGGCATACGGGTGGACCACGTTCGTGAAAGTAACGTGGCCTTCCATCCGGTGGGCCGTCGTATACGGTCTGGTGCTCACGGTAGCCCGTTCATTGGGCGAGTTCGGCGCCGTGCTGGTTGTATCCGGCAACATTATGAACAAAACCCAGACGGCGACGACGCTAGTGTATCAGGACGTGGAGAATTTCAACGTGGCTGCGGCGAATGGAGTGGCGCTGGTACTGGCCGCCTTCTCCGTAGGTCTCTTGCTGCTGATGGAATGGGCCAAAAAAAGAAAGGATGTGCATTGATATGCATGTGGAAGTTCGCGATCTGAACAAGCATTTCGGTACGTTTCACGCCGTCAAGAATGTCAGCTTCGAGATTGAAAAGGGGCATCTGATCGGGCTGCTGGGGCCCAGTGGAGGCGGTAAAACCTCCATCCTGCGCATGCTGGCCGGGCTTGAAAATCCGGATTCCGGACAAATCTCCTTTCATGGCCAAGTGGTCAATGACCTGCCGCCGCAGGAGCGCGGCATCGGCTTTGTGTTCCAGAACTATGCCTTGTTTAAGCATATGACCGTGTTTGACAACATCGCTTTCGGCTTGAAGGTGAAGAAGGCCGCTAAGGCCAAAATCAAAGACCGGGTGATGGAGCTGGTGGAGCTGACGGGCTTGAAAGGCTTCGAGAGCCGCTACCCGCACCAGTTATCGGGCGGACAGCGCCAGCGCGTAGCCTTTGCCAGAGCGCTTGCGCCCGAGCCGCAGCTGCTCTTATTGGATGAACCGTTCGCCGCAATCGATGCGAAGATCCGCCAAGAGCTTCGCTCCTGGCTTCGCGATCTGATCGAACGGGTCGGCATCACGTCGATTTTTGTTACGCATGATCAGGACGAGGCCATTGAAGTCGCGGACGAGATCATGATCATTAATCAGGGGCGCGTCGAGCAGAAGGGAACGCCGTGGGATATTTACAAGGAGCCGAAGACGCCGTTTGTCGCTTCCTTCATAGGCGAGTCCACCGTCATTTCAAGCGCTGCCGAGCTGAAGGGATTTGAGGCAGCCGCTAACAAGAATGCGACGCGCGCATTAATTCGCCCGGAATATATCGAGATTGGAAGCGAGCATGATTTCAGCGTGCTGTCCGCCACGGAGACGGGGATTGTCCGCCATTTGCATTTCCGCGGCAGCGAGTGGCTGGTGGAGGTGGAGGTCAAGGGACATAAACTGATCACCTACCGGTCGCTGGAGAAAGAAACGCTGCAGCCGGGCCAAGAGGTCCGCGTCCTCGTTCATCGGGCATATCTCTTTAACGACGAGCACAGCTGGATCGAGGAAAATCGCCTGAAGGTCGATCCGATGCCGATTATGATCTGATGATTCTAAATAACGAAGGGAAGTGGATTCATGCGGATCTTGAATATGAAACGAACTTCATTCCTGCAAGTGGGCATGGCGCTTCTCTTCAGTTTGCTTATCGCAGGATGTGCTGATGATCAGCCCGTCAGCGAAGCAGCGATATCGCAACCGGGCGAGCGAACGATCGTGCTGGGCGCGTACAGCGTGGCCAGAGATGCGTTGTCCGAGATTATCCCCGCTTTTCAAGCCGAGTGGAAGGCACAGACGGGAGAAACCATTCGTTTTCAGGAATCCTACGAGGCCTCCGGAACACAGGCGCGCGCCATTACGGGCGGGTTTGAGGCTGACGTCACGCTGCTTGCCATGGAAGGGGATGTCGATAAGCTCGTCAGGGCAGGACTCGTCGACAAGGAGTGGAAATCCCAGCCGTATAACGGCATGGTGACACGCTCGATTGTCGTTCTCGGTACCCGCGCCGGAAATCCGAAAGGGATACGGGATTTCGACGATCTGACCCGTTCGGACGTCAAGGTGCTGTATCCGAATCCAAAGACTTCGGGCGGGGCGCAGTGGGACATCAACGCGATATACGGCGCCGGCCTGAAACAATCGGAAGAGAAGGGAAAGCGTGATCCTGCCGAAGCGAAAGCCTTCCTTGAAGCGGTTCACCGCAATGTGGAGTCGCTCGATAAAAGCGGGCGGGCTTCGATGGCGGCTTTTGAATACGGGGTCGGGGATGTGATCGTTACGTATGAGAACGAGCTGCTGGCCCGGATTGCCCAAGGCGTCCAGTATGACATTGTTGTACCGCAGCATACGATGCTGATCGAGAATCCGGCCGCAGTCGTGGAGCGGTTTGCGAAGAAACACGGCACTGAGGATGTATCGGCGGCTTTTGTGGAGTACTTGCGTACGCCGGAGGCGCAGAACATCTTCGTGAAGCATGGCTTCCGTCCCGTCGAGGAATCGGTGTTTGAACAGACGAAGGAGCGGTTTGCCAACCCGCCGGGGCTGTTCGACATCGAGTATCTGGGCGGATGGGACCAGGTGCGCGAGACGCTGTATTCAAAGCGAGGGGTTTGGTATCAGGTGCTGGCAGGGCTGTGATGCTCGGTTCTCGGTGGTATACGGAGCGATTGATGGGTTCATGAGGGATCGTCGCGTGCGAGTTGCGTTTCTTGCATGGCCGTCGGCGACAAAAAAAGAGATAAAGCGAGCCGTTCAGGATATCCTGACGGCTCGCTTATTTGTACGTACAGAACATTAGCAGTCGTCTGAATGACGCCTCCTTTTTTGCAAATATGCCACGTATACAGATTATTCCGTACTATCTTGCTCTATACGGTTGTTTTGCGCGCTTCCCATTCTTCTCGCAGAATGCCCATGCGAATGGAGTCGTAATAGACGCCGTCGTAATACCGGCACTTTCGCATACGGCCTTCGAGCTGCATGCCCACCTTTTCCGCACAGCGCATCATTCGCGGATTGCCGGACCAGGTCGTAATGCCGACACGGGCGATGGTGAGGTTTTGGAACAGGCAATCTACCCACAACGACAGTGCTTCCGTACCGTACCCGCCGCTCCAACGGCCCGGGTCATAAATCAGGATGCCGGCTTCCAGCCAGCGAGAGGCCTCATGCTCCCAATAGAATGTGACGATGCCAATCGTTGTGCCCTCGACTTCGATGAGCAGATCGCTCGGAAATTGATCGGTTTCGAAGTCGGCATTCCACTGCGTTTCAAAAATTTCGTAGGAAATCTGCTTGAGCGGAAAATAAGGGGCGTCGTATTTTTTCCATTCCGGGTTCTTCGTGCCATAGATCAGATTATATAGAACAGGGGTATCCTCGGGTTTCCTGGATCGCAGCGTCACTTTGCTGCCTTCAAGACGGATTTTTTGCATATGTAGAAATCCCTTTCGCTCTGCATGTCTTTTTAGGTATGTTGCTGGAACTCATCTATTCATTGTAGCGGTGATGAAGTGGATTGCCAACTGAATTTGGATAAATGATCCTTTATATGAAACATTAGGTGTGTCGATTCCGTCAATAGCAGATAGATCAAAAATCTGGCATTGAAGGGGGACAAGGTGATGCGGAATAAAAAGATACTCACAGGCCTATGTTTGCTTGTTGGGCTTACCGCCTGCGCTCAGGACAGCGGGATCCAGCCAGGGGAATCGCAGGGCATTGCGCATAAGCAGACCAAAGTGAAGGAATTGTCGGCGCAGGAACGCAAAGAGGTATTAGGCAAGGTGGATGCCGGCATGGTGAAAGCGCAGAATGATTTTGGTTTACGGCTGCACCAGTCGTTATCGGATAACCCTGAGTACACGAGCGATAACCTGATTATTTCTCCATACAGCATCACGCAGGCCTTGGCACTGGCTTATAACGGGACTGCGGGCGATACGGCTGCCGAGATGGCCGATATGCTGGGCTGGAGGGGCATGAATGATGCAGGCATCAATGAAGGCAACCGCCAGCTCCGCTCCTTGCTGGAGAATGGAGGCGGCGTTGTGCTGAACGTGGCTAATTCCGTTTGGCACCGGCCAGGTCTTAAGCTAAAGGAGGCTTATGCGGAGGCCGTAAAGGACAGTTACGGCGCGGAGGTCAGGGAGACGGACCTTAAGCAGGAGGAGGCAATGCATGCAATTAACCAATGGGTGAAAGACAAAACCAGCGGCATGATCCCTAAGATATATCATGAGCCGCCAGGCGGCGTTGCGGTCCTGATCAATGCCATATATTTCAACGGCGGGTGGACGGATGAATTTGATCCGGCAAATACCGTGGATGAAGAATTTACGCTATCTGACGGCACCATTCAACAAGTCCCTATGATGAAGAGGGAAGATAGATACAGCTATAAAGAAGGAGAGTCCTGGCAGGCCATCCGCATTCCATATGGAGATGGCCGCATGCACATGCTGGTCATCCTGCCGAAGGAATCCTCCACAATCGATAAGCTGCATCGGCAGCTGTGGAAGGATGCGTCCGTTTGGAAAGGCGATTACTCGTTCGAAACGGTTCAGCTCAGTCTGCCCAAGTTTAAGGCGGAGCAGAGCTTTGAGCTTCCGGATGCCCTTAAGAGCCTTGGCATGGTCAAGGCATTCGACGCCGTCGAGGCTGATTTTAGCAAAATGGCCGAACAAGGAGATGGATTTTGGATCGATCATGTCACACACCAGACGATTGTCGATGTCAGCGAAAAAGGGACAAAGGCCGCAGCTGTGACAGCGGTGGGAATAACGGAAAGCGCCGAGCCTACCGAGCCGATCGCCATGAATATCAACCGCCCTTTTTTCTTTGCCATTGAAGATCGGGACACGGGTGCATGGTTATTTATGGGGTCTGTTTTGAAACCGTAGCATATACTATACCAACATGCGCCTGCCATAATTTTCACCCAAAAATAGGCAACTTTGTTATAATGGTCGAATAAGACTAAAATGTATAACAAAGGGAGAATAGGATGTGCCTATGACCATACCGAAGCCCAATTTATTCATAGGTTCTTCCAGAGAGGCCATCAAGTATGCAAGGGCGATCCACGAACAGATCAAACGCTCCGCCCAAGTGACGCCTTGGTACGGGGGTACGTTCGGGGCGAATATGTATACGATGGAAGCTTTGGAGAAGCAGCTGGCGTCCAGTGATTTTGGTGTGTTCGTCTTTTCTCCGGATGATGTGGCGCTCATTCGAGGCAAACATGTATTTGTTACCCGCGACAACACGTTGTTTGAGATGGGGCTATACTGGGGAAGGCTCGGGCGGCGAAGGGTATACTGCATCATTCCGGATCAGGTAGAGGCAGACAGCAGTTCCGTTCAAGACGTGATCGTTAAGGATTATCACCTACTCTCCGACCTGCAGGGCATTACGCTGCTCGAATACGAGCTTCGAAGCGACGATGATTATAAATCTGCCGTCGATGTCGCCTGCGGGCATATTCTGAGCGCGATCGAAACCGAAGGATTCTATAACAACCCGAGCACATTGATTGAACAGAAGGATGCGGAGCTGAGACGCAAGCAAAGCGTGCTGCATTTTTTTCTGGGAATATAACCGAAACGTGCATGTGAGCGATGAAGCGGAAAAATATCATGCACTGAGTGAAGCCGTCCGAAACTCCTTGCTCCCGCCGGCTGCAGGGGATTTCCGGGTGACCGGCGCAGCCTTTTGGGGACGAAGAGATGAAGGCATTGCCCAAATTGGGGGTAATGTAGGTAAAGGACGGTATTTCCCGTTCGATGGGAAAAAGGATCATTCGCCAAGCAACCAGTCGATTTACGTGATTGATGTCTATAATAGTGGAAAATGGGCATTTTATCACGAAGAGGAAGTTGCGCAGGTGTATGTGTTCTGCTATCCTTTAGGTGTAAATCATGTATTGTCCGTGCATTTTACGGGACATGAGATTCTTACGGATGAAGATCTCGCGGAGGTTGTGGAACAGAATCGTGAGCTGCTTCGTACCATCAGGCATTTAGTTGGAGGGGATTCGTCGTGAGCAGGAATGAGAAGAAGAGAACGTCAGGTCATCCGCAGGGGTCCGCCAATGGCAGCAGCTGGGTGGTTCGGGGGCCCGTACCGATGATGAGTACGCTGAAATCCCGGAAGCGCTCGGTCAGACGCTCAAGCAAGAGCAGTGTATATGTCGGTCCTTCCGTGGAAGGTGTGGATAAGAAGTACGTCAAGGTCATCAGCGGAGCTGTTGACGATAATAAGCCCTCGTTTGCTTAATGAATTGCTATCATAGCCATATCGATCGTATGACATAAATGACGAAAGACCGTTCGGGATGAGCCCGGCGGTCTTTGTTTTTTTCTTCGTGCGCTAATACAATAAAGGGACAAGGTTTGCTTAACCGTGAAGGAATCCAATACATAAAAATGGGGGATACGTGTGAGCGGAGATACATTAACTTTTCTGGGAACCGGGGATGCGATGGGCGTCCCGCGGGTATATTGCGATTGCGAGGTATGCACGGAAGCGAGGAGTACGGGCGTGAACCGGCGATTGCGCTCCTCGGTGATGGTGGAGTGCGGCGAAACGTCCTTTATGATCGACTGCGGTCCGGATTGGCGCGGCATGATGGAGGGGCTCGGGATTCGAAAAATGAGCGATATGCTGATTACGCACGCCCACTTTGATCATATCGGAGGCCTTCCGGAATGGAGCGATGCCTGCAGATGGCAGAGGGAAAAAGGCCGGCTATACGCCCCAGCCGAGGTGCTGGACCAGATTGTCCGGCAGTACCCGTGGCTTCCGCGGCAGATGGAGATGACGCCAGTCGATGAAGGATTTACATTAGCTGGCTGGGAGATTTCGTGCTGGAAAGTAAACCATGGCAAGAACGGGTACTCCTACGCCTACCGGTTCCAGAAGGACGGGTACACATGGGTATACAATTCGGATTCGATTCATCTCAGCCTGGAGGAAAAGGAGCCGTTGAAAGGCGTGGATCTCCTGGTACTGGGAACCAGCTTTGTTCATGAAACCGCCCAATTCGAGACCCGTTCCGTCTATGACATGAAGGAAGCTGCAGAGCTGCTCGCCGAGGTGAAGCCTCGCCAAACGGTGTATACCCATATGTCGCATGACGTCGACGTTCGGAAAGAGCTGCCTCTGCCAGAGGGAGTCCGTGTGGCGGTGGCGGGGATGACCGTGAGATTGAATAAATGAAAAATATGGAGTAGTTAGTCCGGCCATGTGTGTTACTCGACGGCTCCCATGCGGAGACCTATAGCGTGAACATGCGGCAGGATTGCCGCTTTAAGTCGCTGGCACGGATATCACTCACACAGATCCGGCCATACCGTATCGTTCAGGGTACAGCAGCTTGAAGCCGGCGTGTTGATACAGCTTGATTCCGGGAACGTCCGTGATGACGGTGACCTCGGCTCCGCTTGGCGCTATTTTTTTCAAGCGGCCGAGCAGTTCGGACACGATCGTTTCTTCAAGCCCTTGATCCCGATAGGATGCCGCGGCCATAACATCTACCAGTTGAAAATACAAAGCGCCGTCGCCGATCACCCTCCCCATACCGATCAGCCGGTCATTGCCGTCACGGACAAGGACGGAGAGCAGGCTGCGGTTGAGAGCGGTCTCTGCGATCGATTCCTCGACCTCAGTCAGCCCTGCATCGAATCTAAGATCGAAATATTCCTTAAGCTGTGGAACTTCCTCGGTTATGTGCATATTCATCATGATCAGCCTCCCGCTGTTAAGAATACGTTCAACTTGCCCCTACACCAACCAATATACTACATTGATGCAAGTGAGAAGCTGCCGGGCGGCGAATTCACCCACACCCTTGTTGATGTTGCACAAACCTTATCATTGCACCTTAATGTTTTAATTTAAGGTTTGCCAATGGCCCGCGATTCTGGTAAAGTAGGTTCTCAATCGTGGTCGGGGAGGGGACGGCATGCATTACTACAAGCCGAAAGACATCGCCAAAGAGCTGCATATCAGTACGAGTGCTTTAAGGCATTACGAATCTTGGGGAGTGGTGCCCTCACCTGAGCGGAACGAGAAGGGGTACCGTCTATACACGAAGATGCATCTCGCCTACTTCCGGTGTCTGCGGGCCATGTTCCCCGGGTTCGGTTATGCCGTAACCTATGATGTGATTCGCCATATCCAGAAGAGGGAGATGGATGAAGCCCTCTGGCTCGTGAACGGGGAGCAGGTCAAACTGCAGCAGGAAAAGACCATTGCGGACGAAACGTTAGCCCTGCTTGAGAATCCCGGGCTTGACAGTATCAGGGATAAAAAGCTGAAGGCTCATATGACGATCGGCGAAGTTGCCGAATTGACCAACGTGGAGTCGTCCGCCATTCGTCACTGGGAGAAGGAAGGCTTGATCACTCCCGATCGCAACCCTGAGAATGGATATCGGCTGTACAGTCCCTCGCATGTCCGGCAGATTTTGCTGATTCGCTCGTTAAGGCGGACCGTGTATTACCTGGAGAGCATCAAGGAGATTATTCAGGCCGTGGAGCATCAGAGCATTGAGCAGGCCAAAAAATTGGTCCGCGAAGCGTTGTCGGTCATTCATCAACGAAATCTGCAGCAATTCAACGGCATTCATAAACTGATGGAGCTGTGCATGGAGGTAGGCTTGCTGGAGTTCAACGATGCGGCTCTTCTAAAGCCGATTCTAACATTTAACCCGGATCGGGAATGATCGACAGGCCGCGGCGGCCTTGCGCTTCCCAAGGAATCGGTTAGAACGCCGCATTGGCCCGGTTTATGGACAGGAACAAGCCCCCATGGATATCATGGAGGCTTGTTTGCGCAGCTAGTTATTTTTCGTATTAACCTTGGTTGAGCACGAATTTATCAATGACATGCTTTACGCCGTCTTCGTTATTCCCCAGCGTAACGTAATCGGCAATCGCCTTAAGCGGCTCAATCGAATTGCCCATAGCGACGCCAAGTCCGGCTGCCTCCAGCATTTCGTGGTCGTTCCAGGAGTCGCCGACAGCGATGGTTTCCTTGAGGTCGCAGCCAAAATGATCGGCCAGGAAGGTCAGCGCATGTCCCTTTGTGCCTTCCTTATGCATGAACTCCAGAAAATGCGGCTTGGATTTGGTAATATGGACTTCATCGCCAAGCAGCTCGCGGAATATAGGGATCAGTTCATCGAGATAGTCGGGATCGTCAATAATGAGCATTTTCGGTGTCGGTTTCCGAACCATCGTCATAAAATCAGGCTCGATATAATAAGGCGTCCGGTTCAGGGCGCAGTAATCGATCAGCTTCTGATTCTCTTCGCGGGCATACAGCTTGTCATCAATGTAGGTTTGCAGATGCAGATTGTGCTCCACGCAGTATTCAAACAGCTTTACGGCAGCGTCGACGGGAACGAAGCGTTCGTAGAGAACCTTTTCGTCGAGCAGATTTTTGATCAAGGCACCTTGGTAGGTGATGATGGGAACGTTGAGTCCGGTTTGACGGGCAATCGCCTGGGCTGACGCATAGGCACGTCCGGTTGCCAGCGTCACGACGACGCCGTGGGCGACCGCTTGCTCAAGCGCCTGCTGGACGCCAGGGGTTACTTCCTTATCGTCATTGATCAGGGTGTCGTCAATGTCGATGGCCATCAATTTGTAAGTTGTCATGGGTATCTCTCCTTTTTGATTCTGTCTCTGTCTTTAACTCTATTGTACCTTTTGTGGCGCAGACTTCAATTCCGCAATCACCATTCCCGCCAAAATACACAGGCAACCGATGCCGCCGATGAGCGTAAGCCGTTCTCCGGCAAACAGAATTCCCGTCAGTGCCGCGAATACGGGCTCCGTTGCATAGATGATGGCTACCCTGGACGGCGTCGTGTATTTTTGGCAGACGGTTTGGATCCAGAAGGCGAATGCGCTGGTAGGGCCGATGGATACGGCGAGCGCCCACAGCACGTTCGGCTCGGTCAGCTTCTCCATCAGATCCGCTGCATTGCCCACATGTTCGGTTAAAGCGGAAGCTATCAGGCTGAATACCCCAACGACGGCCATCTGGAGCGCTGCCAGCAGCAGGGAGGGATATCGGCCGGCATAAACGCCCGTATAACCGATATGGAGCGCAAAACCGATGGCGCAAACGAATACGAGCACATCGCCCTTGTTCAGGCTCATGCCGGATCCGGCGAAGGTGAGCAGGTACAGGCCCGCTGCAGCAAGCAAGGCGCTGATCCAAGTGAATCTGGAGATGGAATGCTTTAACAGCGCGTACGATATGAAAGGCACCAGCACGACGGACAAGCCGGTAATGAAACCTGCATTGGACGTGGTCGTGTACAGAAGGCCGCCGTTTGAAAGGCATAGCCGATAAACAAAAAAAGACCGAGCAGGCAAGCATGCAGCAGCATCCTGCCGGAGATTAGCTTCCACTGATTCCGGTAAAAGAGGGTGATGATCAATGCGAGGAGCAGGGCCGCTCCCAGAAAGCGGGCCGAATTAAAGGCCATGGGCGGGAGGACGCGCACCGCATACTGAACGATGAGGAACGTGGAGCCCCACATCATGGCCACCAGAAGCAGGCTGATGTCGGCGATACGTGAGCGATTCACTAGGTAGTCATCCTTTCCGATGATGCGAAACTCAAATTGCAGCTTCCCGTACATTCGTCCCCGGGCGTAAGCCATGGGCAAGTGATCAAATTGTATCCCATATGAGCGGATTGGACAACCATTTTTAAGCCCGCAAAAGTGGAAGGGGTAGACAAAAAGAGGATGATTTTGCTATACTAATGAACCGAACGTATATTCTCATGACCCTGGGCTATCGGACGTGAAGATCGGCAGCGATCCATCGATTCCATAGTCAGCATTGAGCTTAGAAAGGAAGAATGTCATCATGATGGGCAGAGCTCATTTGATTATCAGCACAGGGGTCACGTTATCCGTCATGGGCATGAGCGGAGTGCCTGTCACGCTGCCGGCCGCGGCAGTGGCTTTGGTCAGCTCGCTGCTTCCCGACATCGACGAGCCCAACTCCCTGCTGGTGCGCAAGGCGATTCCTTCCGGGCTGCTGCGAATTCTTCAGCTGGCGATGATTGGCGCTGCCATATTCGTTGTATTCTACGGCAAGGAGTATGCTCCTTGGAATATCGCCCTGGCCGGGCTGATCGGGGTTGTTTCGTACCTGCCGAGCCGGACGCTGCGCCATGTCGTCATGTTTTTGATCGGCTTGGGACTGATCTCCTTCGGGCAGGGCTTCAGCCCATGGAATACGATCGCAGGCAGCGTGCTGATTGCAGGCTCCTTGGTGACCCATCGGGGGTTAACCCATACCGTCTATGCCGCAGCCGGATGGACGGGCCTGCTGTATTTTGCGTCACAGGGCAAGATCGGCGGGGAAAGCCTATGGTTTGCCGGCGGTTTATCCTACTCGATTCATTTGCTCGCAGATGCGCTGACCAACCGCGGAATCCGTCCGCTTCCTCCGTTCAAATGGAGAATCAAGCTGAAGATCATGAGCACCGGAAGCAAATGGGGACGCACGGTAGAGAATGCCTGCATTGTGCTGACGCTGGTCCTTGTTTGGTACGTGTTTATGGCTTCTTGAATCGGGGATATGCAGTTTTACAATGAAAAAGCCTCCCGCCCTTATGCAATGCATACGGGGCGAGAGGCTTATTTAGATTTCAGCCGGATCTATTCCTCAAGAAAGATGAGGCCGATCAGATCGTCGAGCTCGAGGTTGCCGAAGTAATGCTTGACGTCGATGCCGGATAGCGCGGAGCGCACCGCCGTTTCTTCGTACCGTTTGCCGCGAAGCAGATTCTCGATATCCGCAACATCGCCGACGCCGAAGAAATCGCCGTAAATTTTAATCTCTCCGATATGCCCTTCACGGATGTCCATGCGGATATCGATGATGCCCACCGGGAACTTCCTCGCATGCTTCACGTTGCTCTCAGGGGACAGCCCGTAGTTCCAATCCCAATTCTGGTAGCGTTCCTTCGAAATCTGGTTGATGATCTCCCAATCCTTCTCCTGAAGCACGTATTGCGGTACTTGATCCGGTTCCATCCCGAAGATCGAGCGAAGCAGCTCCCCGCGGAACTGTTCAATGGTCATGTCGGTGCCAAGCAGCTCCTTGATGTTCGCTACGCGGCTGCGCACGGACTTGGTGCTCTTGGATTTGAACTTTTCCGGATTGGCATTCAGCGAGGCCTGCACGTCATCCAGATTCAGATCGAACATGAGCGTGCCGTGGCTGAACATGCGTCCCCGCGTCGAGAACTGAGCGTTCCCCGAAATTTTCTTCTCGCCGACCTGCAGGTCATTCCGGCCGCTGAGCTCGGCCGGCACGCCCATCTTTTGCAGGAAGTCGATGACCGGCTGCGTGAACTTCAGGAAGTTGTGGAACGACTGGCCGTCGTCCTTCGTAATGAAGCTGAAATTCAGGTTGCCGAGATCGTGGTACACGGCTCCGCCGCCGGACAGCCGGCGCACAACCTGGATGTTGTTGTCGCGAACGTATTCCTGGTTGATCTCTTCGATCGTATTCTGATGCTTTCCGATGATGATGGAAGGCTTGTTGATATAAAAGAGAAGGTAGCTCTCGTCCATGGACAAGTGCTTAAGCGCATATTCTTCAATCGCTAGGTTGATGGATGGGTCGTGAATCCCCTGATTATCGATAAATAGCATAGTATCCTCCGTCGTCACAATTCAAAATGTGGTGCTTCCAGACTATTGTAAACCAATTTTAAGGCAGAGACAAAGCATTCCATGTTGACGAGTCAGGGACGGTAGCGACATAATGATGGCATTACATAACGGCAGGGCTTGCAAGAGCCATGGGCATGGAACAGGAGGAGCCCTTATGAGCGATAATAACCTACCTTTGATCGAGGTGTACGGGCACGGCGGGGATGTGGAAACGGCGGCCGCCGCATTTGGAAGGGGAGCCTCGGCTTTTCTGGATTACAGCGCCAATATTAACCCGTTGGGACCGCCCCAAGGGGTCCTGGCAGCGTTAGAAGAAGGGATGAGCGCGGTGATTCGTTATCCGGATCCGGGGCACCGCGAATTCAAGAGGCTGCTTGCGGAGGAATTGGACACCGATGCCCGGCGCATTCTTGTCGGAAATGGAGCTGCAGAGTGCATGGCATTGCTGCTGCTGGGCCTGCAGCCCCGAACGGTCGGCGTGGTCGATCCTTGTTTTTCCGAATACCGGGAGTTGTCCTTGAAATTTGGTTTGGACATCCGCTCCGTGTGCGGGCAGCCGGAGCGGGACTTTCGTGCGGACAAGGCGGATATGATGGAGCTGATCGCCTGCACGGATCTCGTATTTGTGGGACAGCCGAACAATCCGAACGGGGTTCAGTACAGCCTGAAGGATATTCGCGGGTTGGCGGCATGCGCTGAGCAAGAAGGGACCTGGTTGGTGCTGGATGAGGCCTTCATCGATTTCATTCCGCCGGAGGACAGACAGACGTTGATGCCGGAACTGCAGGAATATCCGCGGACGATCATTGTCCGGTCGATGACCAAGTTTTATGCGATACCTGGCCTGCGGCTCGGGTATACGGTTGCCCACCCCGACGTGATACGCGCCATGGCAGGCAAACAAGTGACGTGGAGCGTCAATGGACTGGCGCTGCTTGCGGGAGAGGCTTGTCTTGGCAGCGGCAGGGAATATGAACTGGATACGCTTCAATTGATTCGCGAGGAACGCGAGAAGCTGATACATGGTTTACGAGCGCTGGGGCTTGACGTTACGCCGGGGGAGGCCAATTTTCTGCTGATGGAGCTTCCGCGGCCTTGGAATGCAGGGATGTTCCAGCAGGAAATGGGCAGGCGGGGCGTGCTCGTCCGCAGCTGCGCCATGTACCCGGGCCTCGGTGAGCGCCACATCCGATTAGCCGTTAAGGATGCCGGATCTAACGACAGACTGCTGGCGATAATTGCGGAGGTCCTTGGAAATCCTTCTGCTGACGCGACTTAGGGATTTCTGGCAGCAGATCCATATGAAGAACGCTACAGGTACAGTTGGTTCAGATATTTAACGAGCAGGGAGAGAAAAAACATGGCAGTACCTTTTCTGAAAGGCAGCAATCGTCCATATAACTCGGATGCATGGCCGGGAGCCATCGTGTCCTTGGATTCGGAGCAGCAGCATCCGCATATTCGGATCTCGCTTCCGAGTCCGGCTGCGTCCATAAGCAGCGCCATATACGGCGGCGGTTTTCTGCACTTGGACCATATCGTGAACCGTTATGTCGACAAGCATTACGATTGCAGCGATCCGATAAACGATATGGTTAACTTTATGGCTGGGCACGGCTATCCGGCCGATGCCACGGCAGGATTGATGACGGCGGTAAAACTGAAATATGCCTCCATTCGGGAGGCACGGGGCGAGCAAGCTTCCGTTCTATGCTGTACTACCGCGGGCGTGGGCAATGCTGCCCGCGCCGGGGCGAGGCGCACGACCTTCGCGGCTTACCAGCCGGGCACGATTAATGTCGTGCTGGTGGTGGACGGAAGGCTGACGCCGGCTTGCATGGTGAACGCCATGCTGACGGCAGCGGAAGCGAAAGCCGCGGCGCTGCATGACCTGGGGGTGAAGGATCATGAAACCGGAGCCGCCGCCACGGGAACGACGACGGATGCGATGGTCCTTGCGGTCAGCGGCAATTCAGCCTATGGCGTGAACCATCATTATGCCGGAACCGCGACCGATCTGGGCGGCATGATCGGACGTCTTGTCTACGACAGCGTCACGGAGAGCATCGCCGCCGAAAGAGAAGATCGGATATGACCGTCGTATGGGTCATATGGGCGGCGGTTGCGCTGGACCTACTGATCGGAGATCCGAGATGGCTGCCGCATCCCGTCATCGGCATGGGGAAGGCGATTCGCCGGGTCGAAGGATGGATTCGCCAGCGGACGACTTCCGCTCAGGGACTGAAGCGGGCGGGGATATTGCTGCCGGTAATCGTGGTCGGCGGCTCCTTCGTGCTGGCATGGCTGCTGCTGGAGCTGTGCGCAGCGATTCATCCTTGGCTTGCCTGGGGTGCGGAGATCGTTCTCATTGCGACTACGATTGCGATCAAGGGGCTGCGCGAGGCAGGATTGGAGGTCTACGGCCATCTTCGTTCCGGGAATATCGCCGAGGCCAGGCAAGCGCTCAGCATGGTGGTCGGGAGGGACACGGCCCATCTGGATGAGCCGGAAATTGTGCGGGGGACGGTGGAGACGGTTGCGGAAAATATCGTGGACGCGGTCATCGCTCCGCTGTTTTTTGCCCTGATCGGAGGGGCGCCGCTTGCGTTGGCCTACCGCGCCGTGAATACGCTGGATTCCATGGTTGGTTATAAAAACGAGAAATACCTGCATGTAGGCTGGGCCTCCGCCCGGCTGGACGATCTCGCCAATTGGATACCGGCACGCCTGACCGCCGGGCTGTTGGCCATTGCGGCGGCGATGTTCTCGCTGCAGTGGAAACAAGCGATCAAGATGGTCAAACGAGATGCGCGTAAGCATCCCAGCCCGAACAGCGGCTTCCCGGAATCGACCGTTGCCGGTGCCCTGGGGATTCGCCTGGGAGGCGAAAATTCGTACCAAGGCGTGATCTCGTTCCGGGCTTACATGGGGGACCCCGACCGACCGCTCGAAGCGGAGGATATCCGGGTGACAAACCGCCTGCTTGTGGGCGTGTCGGTTTTGTTTACGATGCTGGGTACCGCGGTGCTCGGACTTGCTGCCGCGGCAGGAGGAAGCCTATGGATATGAGGATCATCCTGCATCTGGTCCGCCACGGCCGCACGTTGTGGAACGAGGAGCGCCGTTATCTCGGCCATGAGGATCAGGGAATTCTGGCCGAGGGAAGGGAACAACTCCTCCCGCTGCGGGAGGAACTTCGTTGCAGGCATTTTGTCCGGATCTATTGCAGCGATCTCCTTCGCTGCCGGCAGACGCTCGATGTGATCTTATCGGATTCAAAAAGGGGTGCTGTTCCTGATGATGACATGTCGGGCCAGTTTATTCCGGGCGTCGAGTATGACCCGCGGCTGCGCGAGCTGGATTTCGGGGATTGGGAAGGTAAGACCTACGAGGATTTGAAGACGGATTCCCTCTACCGGCGCTGGATCGATAACCCTGCGGAAGTTACGCCGCCCAGCGGGGAGAGCTGGGAAGCTTTCGGTTCCCGCGTCCAGGCCTTTTTGTCGGGATTGCATTTGGATGTGAAGGAATTATTGCATATGGAGGAAGCTCCGGATACCCTTGCGCAGGCAGAGGCAGAGGCAGAGGCAGAGGCAGAGGCAGAGGCAGAGGCAGAGGCAGAGGCCAGGCGTGGTGATGATGGCCGTGGAACGCTTGCTGAAGGAGTTGACGTGCTTGTGGTCACCCACGGCGGCGTTATTCGGGAGATGGCAGCGGCTACCGTGCCGGATACGGAATTCTGGGCGACGTCGGTTATGCCGGGCGAGGTGCTCAAGCTGCAGCTGACATGGGACGGAGCACGCTGGCGGGGCGTACGGTTAAGCGAATAAAACGAAAACGTATGATTTCGGTCGGAATAGGCGATAACGGGCTAAATCGGTGTCATGACGCAATCGAAACGCCCGAAACTTTCAGTTGTAAGGGGATGGTTTATCGCCTATAATCTTGTGCAGAGAAACCATGCTTGGCCTATCATCCATAAATTCATATGATTTGCGAGGGTCCCGGACAGAGGGCGTTATTGTTTTCTGACGGGTTAATAGGGAAGCCGGTGCAAGTCCGGCACGGTCCCGCCACTGTGAAGCAGGGACTTTTCCATATGCCACTGAGCCTTTAGCGCTTGGGAAGGCGGAGAAGTCGTTACAACCTGCAAGTCAGGAGACCTGCCCTCAGCGAATGAAAGACGGTCCTTCGAGGAGAGGATTACGTTTACCGGACGCATGGAGCCATGCGGACGGAAGTTTAAGGCGCCATCGTTGAACGGTTATCCCGGCGTCCTTATGATACAAACGTAATCCCTGAGTCCTTGTCATCGAGGAGTCGGGGATTTTTGCTTCTTAGGGTATGAAGATTGAACGTTTCTTACCAGTTAAGGATCGGTCGAAGGAATTTAGACACGCCTGCGCCAGGTTCTCAATTATGTTTAGGGGGATTCCAAGAGATGAAAGCATTAAACAAAACATGGTCCGTACTTCTGGTAGCCATACTGATGGCCTTGGCCTTGATCGGCTGCGGCGGCGAAGAAGCAGCACCGAAGGATGCGACGCCGCCGGCACAGCAGCAAGAGCAGAATAACGAAGCGCCTGCGGATTCGGCGGAAGAGCTTAAGACCACGTATCCGCTGACCGTCAAGGATTCAACGGGAGTGGAAATGACGTTTGAGAAAGCGCCCACCAAGATTGCGTCCCTGACTCCGTCCGAGACGGAAAAACTGTTTGCATTGGGACTGGATGAGGAGATCGTTGGCGTATCCGATAACGACGATTACCCCGAAGCGGCCAAATCCAAGCCTAAACTGGGCGGGTTTCAAGTGAACGAAGAGGCGATCATCGCAGCCGACGCCGACGTGGTATTCGCCGCTTCGATGAATGCCCAGAATGCCGAGAAATTGCGCGAGCTTGGCGTTACCCTGTTCGTCAACGATCCGAAAACCATCGATGCGGTGATGGAGAACATCGAGCTGATCGGTCAAATTACGGACCGTCAAGCCGAGGCGAAAGCGGTCGTCGATCAGATGAAGCAGGAATTGGCTACCGTTACGGAAGCCGTGAAATCCGTGAAGGATGAAGACAAGAAGAAAGTGTACGTGGAGTTCTCTCCGGGATGGACCGTCGGCAAAGGCGAGTTCATGGATGAGATCATTACCGCAGCTGGCGGCGTCAATGCAGCCGGCGATGCGGAGGGCTGGTTCGAAATCAGCGAGGAGAACATCATCGCCGCGAACCCGGACGTTATTCTTTACACGGACGATGTGGTGGACGAAGCCACCAAGAAAACATTGGACCAGCTGATCAAGGAGCGCGGCGGCTGGGATCAGATCGAAGCCATCAAGAACGATCAGGTCATTTCCGTGGATGCCAATCTGCTCAGCCGTCCGGGCCCGCGCGTGACGCAAGGACTGATTGAAGTGGCGAAGGCCGTTTATCCGGAATTGATGAATCCATGAGTAAAAAACTTGCAGGATTCGGTGCGGCCGGCCTGATCCTTTTACTGTTAACTTTGGTTGCCAGTCTCGGAATCGGCTCCGTTCACCTGCCTGTGAGAGAGATTGGAGCGATGCTGCTGCACCGGCTGCCGGGAATCGGCGATTCCATCGTTCCAGGCTGGGAAGCTTCCTCCGAGCAAATCCTGATGAAGGTGAGATTGCCGCGGATCCTGCTCGGGATGCTTGTTGGAGCCTCCCTGGCGGTGGCCGGAGCCGCCTTTCAAGGCGTGCTTCGCAATCCGCTGGCGGATCCGTTTACGCTCGGTGTGTCCTCGGGTGCTGCGCTTGGCGCGGCATCCCTGATTTTTTTCGGAATGGAATATTCCTTTGCCGGAGGTTACACGCTGCCGGTTGTAGCGTTTCTGACCGGAGCAGGCACCCTATGGGCCGTTCTGCTGCTGGCAAGGGATCAAGGAAAGCTGCCGATCCATGGGCTCATCCTGTCCGGGGTGGTGATGCAGTCGTTTCTGGGCGCCGTCGTTTCGTTTCTGACGGTGATGTCCAAAGATACGGTGAACCAAATCCTGTACTGGACGATGGGAAGCCTAAGCATGCGCGGATGGTCGTATACGGCCATCCTTTTCCCGTATTTTGCAGCGGGTTTCGTATATCTATGGAGCAGGTCGCGGGCGCTTAACATTTTGTCGCTCGGGGAACGGCAGGCTGCTCATATGGGATTGAATGTCGATCGGCTGAAGACCGGCGTGCTGATCGTCGCTACCCTGCTTGCCGCTGCAGCCGTATCGGTTTCCGGCGTGATCGGGTTCGTCGGGCTTGTAGTGCCGCATATGATTCGGCTGATCACCGGCTCCGATTACCGCGTGATTGTTCCCCTGTCGGCGCTGGGCGGCGCGATTTTCATGGTTTGGTGCGATACGGCGGCCCGTTCCGTCTTGGCTCCGACGGAAATCCCGCTCGGGGTGGTCACGGCATTCATAGGCGCTCCGTTCTTTGCTTATCTGCTGTACCGGAATAAAAAACGGCGCAGGGAGGGGTTATCATGATTACGGCCCAAGGGCTTGGCAAAGCCTATGGCAAGGCGTCGATTCTATCCGGGGTGGACCTTCAGATTGCCGAAGGGGAATGGTGGGGGATCATCGGACCGAACGGCAGCGGCAAGTCCACCCTCATGCAGCTGTTATCCGGCGTGGAGAGTCCTACGGAAGGAAGCGTGACGCTTCGGGGCAAGGACCTTGGACGCTATAACCGGAAGGCACTGGCCCGAATCGTGGCGGTTCTGCAGCAGGAGGGACTCGACCCTACCGATTTTACCGTCCGGGAAGTGCTGGAGATGGGGCGATTCCCGTTCTTGAACTGGCTTGGCCGTGAGGATAAGGATGCGGCCCCGCTTATCGAGGCCGTTATTCGAAAGCTGGATCTGGACGGCCTGGAGGAGCGCAGGCTTACCGAGTTAAGCGGAGGACAGCGCCAACGTGTCGCTTTGGGCAAGGTGATGGTCCAGGAGCCTTCGCTGCTGATGCTGGACGAACCGACGACCTATCTGGATATCCGCTATCAGCTTCAGTTCATGGATATGGTGGCGGAATGGCGGAACTCGTCCGGTATTACGGTGATCAGCGTACTGCATGACCTCAATCTGGCTGCTCAATTCTGCGATAAGCTGCTGGTTCTGGATCAGGGACGGATTGCAGGGGTGGGCAAGCCGGAGGACGTGCTGACGGCAGCGTATATCCGCCGGATTTTCCGGGTGGAGCCCTCCATCGTGACCCATCCCGAGAATGGGGCTCCGCAGGTGCTGTTAACGGCGAACAGCACCTGGTCCTAAAGCGGTGTTGCCGCAGGTTCAGCCGCGTTGTAAGATTTAGGAGCAAGAGGAAGGAGGCCGTTTTCATTGACGGATACACTCATAAGTCGTTTGAAGGGAATCACCGCTAACATTAAACCGCTGGATGCCGAAGCGCAGGCGGAAACCGCCTCCTATTTGGATCGTTTGACGAAGCCTCCGGGCAGTTTGGGCAAGCTGGAGTCGCTTGCGATCCAATTAGCGGGAATTACGGGGGAAATGAAGCCCTCGTTTACCAAAACATCCGTGGTTGTCATGGCCGGCGATCATGGGGTGTGTGATGAAGGAATCAGCGCATTTCCGGCCGAGGTGACGCCCCAAATGGTGATGAACTTCCTGAATGGAGGGGCGGCCGTTAACGTGCTGGCCCGTCAGGCGGGGGCAGACGTTCATTGCGTGGATATCGGCGTAGCGACCGAGGTGACCCATGAGAGGCTCCTGTCCCGGAACATTGGCAGAGGAACCGCCAATATGGCCAAAGGACCCGCAATGACAATGGAAGAAGCGCTGCAATCCGTAGTGACCGGAGCTGAGGTGGCGGCAGAGCTGGTTAAACAAGGCACGCAGATGTTCGTAACCGGAGAGATGGGCATCGGGAACACGACGCCAAGCGCGGCTATTTTCTCGGTTCTGTCCGGCAAGCAGCCGTCCGAGGTTGTGGGACGAGGAACCGGCGTGACGGATGAACGGCTGAACCATAAGATTCGTGTTGTGGAACGGGCGATACAAGTTAATGCGCCTCATGCCGCTGACCCGCTCGACGTGCTCGCCAAAGTCGGGGGCTTCGAAATCGGCGGATTGGCCGGATTGATTCTGGGTGCGGCTGCTCATGGGTGTCCTGTCATCATTGACGGATTCATATCCAGTGCCGCGGCGTTGGTTGCCAAATCAATCTGCCCGGATGCCCTTCCTTATATGATTGCTTCCCATGTTTCGCATGAACAGGCGCATGTTCTTCTGCTGAAAGAGCTGGGACTCCAGCCGATGCTTCAAATGGACATGCGTCTTGGCGAGGGGACGGGCGGGGTGCTGTGCCTTCATCTGGTCGAGGCGGCGTGCAGGATCGTGAACGAGATGGCGACGTTTGAGAGCGCCGGCATCAGCGGAGGAGCCGTATGAGTCATCGTGGAAGCGTGTTGGTTACGGGCGGGGCGAGGAGCGGGAAGAGCTCGTTCGCGGAGAAGCTGTGCATGAAGCGCGCCGATTCCGGTACATATATAGCGACTGCGCAAGCCTATGACGATGAGATGCAAGAACGGATCCGTATTCATCAAGACCGCAGGCAGGATACAGCCTATGGTTGGCAGACGGTGGAGGAGCCTGTCGCACTGCCCGAATTGCTGGAAACGCTCGGCCAGTCTGCCTCGGATGCCCCTGCGGTGGTAGTGGACTGCCTGACGCTGTGGCTTACGAACGTGCTGCTGCAGGCCGAACCTGAAGGCACGGCCGTCATGGAAGAACGGCTGGGGCTTCAAATCGGCAGGCTGGCAAGAGCGGTTCAGGTTTACCCGGGCATGGTTATTTTGGTAACAAACGAAGTGGGTTCAGGGATTGTGCCCGAATATCCGCTGGGCCGGATTTATCGCGACTGGGCAGGGATCATGAATCAACGACTGGCCCAGGTCTGTGACGAGGTATTTCTGGTAACCGCCGGAATTCCAATGGAAATCAAGAGCAAGGAGTATCGGATATGAGCAAGATGATCGAAGCGGCTGCGGCCGCTTTTCAATTTTTATCGAGGCTTCCCGTGCGGAGGGAAATTCCCTTTACACCCGAAGTTCAACAGCGGAGCGTCGTTTTTTATCCTTTCGTAGGGGCAATCATAGGTGTTATCGTTGCCGCATTGGGACTGGGCTTAAGCTTTGTGCTGCCTTCCTTTCCTGCTGCCGTCATCCTGCTGGCCGCTTGGGTAGCGCTAACCGGAGGGCTTCATCTCGATGGCTGGATGGACAGCGCGGATGCGCTGCTGAGCCATCGGTCGCGCGAACGAATGCTTGAAATTATGAAGGATAGCCGGGTAGGCGCGATGGGGGTCATGGCCTGCATGCTGCTGCTCCTTCTGAAAGCTTCCTTAATCATGTCCGTTTGGGATTTGTCTGCGGGGGTATGGAAGCAAGAAGCGTGGCTGCTGGTGCTCGCTCCGGTCTGGAGCCGCTGGTTTATGGTTCACGCCATGTATCGATGGCCGATGGCACGGGGAAGCGAGGGGCTGGCGGCTTTGTTTCACGGACTGTCCGTCAGAAGGAGGTCGCTGGCAGGCATAGTCGCGATCCTGTTAACGCTGGTCGTCATAGGCCTTCTCTGGTGCACGACAAGCACGCTGGATTTTGCGGCGATTGGAATCGGAGGAATCCTCGTTATCCCGTTGGCAGCCTGGGCGGTTGGGAGTTGGACGGCCGAACGGATGAGCCGAAGACTCGGGGGACTGACGGGAGATACCTATGGGGCGTTGAATGAATGGATCGAAACGTTTGTGTTAATTTTGGTAGTTCTCCTTTTGAAGTTTACATGATATGATAGTAGGGTAATGCGGTGGTATTCCGATCAACATAGTCGACATAATTCGCGTCAACAGAAAAATAACGTTTTTGACAGGAATTTTCTCAAACGGGTAATGATATGTTTAGAGTGGGCTATGAAATGGATATGAATACATACTAGCGCACTTATGACATGAGGATGACGCAGTATATCCTTATTATAGAATGGGAGGAATCATAGGATGGAAACGCTTTGGGTTATCATCAATGTCCTTGTTCTGATTCTGCTGGTCGGTATTTTGTACTGGATGCAGAGAAAGCATTACTCGTTTACCAAACGCGTGTTTGCCGGACTTGGACTGGGTGTGTTGTTCGGAGTGGCACTGCAGCTCATCTACACTTCAACCTCCGATGTGGTGGTGAAATCCACCGATTGGTTTAATCTGGTTGGCTACGGTTACGTCAGACTGCTGCAGATGATGGTCATTCCGCTGATCATGGTGTCGATCATATCGGCCATCATGAAGCTGAAGGGCGGAAAGAACCTGGGCAAAATGAGCGGACTGATCATTACGGTGCTGCTTCTGACGACGGCGGTAGCCGCCGCTGTCGGAATTACGACCGCGCTGGCGTTCGATTTGTCCGCCGTCAATATTCAGGGCGGCGCTGCCGAGGAGCAGCAGGGCGCGCTGCTGCAAGAACGGCTCGGGGATGTCGAGGACCGTACGCTGCCGCAGCAGATTCTGGATTTCATTCCGAGCAATCCGTTTGCCGACATGACGGGAGCACGAAGAACTTCGACGATTGCGGTCGTCATATTCTCGGCATTCATCGGGATCGCCGTGCTCGGGTTGGACCGTAAAAACAAGGAGCAGGCGGAGACCTTCCGTAACATGATCTCCGCCGTATACGGCGTGGTCATGCGTATCGTGACGCTGGTGCTTCGTCTGACGCCTTACGGGATTCTGGCGCTGATGGCCAAGACGATCGCCACGACCGATCTTGCGGTAATCATGAATCTGATCGATTTCGTTCTGGCTTCGTACGTGGCCTTGATCGCCATGTTCATTATCCATCTGGTGCTGCTGGCGATATTCGGATTCAACCCGTTCAAGTACGTCAAGAAGGTGTTCCCGACGCTGACCTTTGCCTTTACGTCGCGTTCCAGCGCGGCTACGATCCCGCTTAACGTGCAGACCCAGAACAAAAAGCTGGGCGTCTCGGAAGGCATCGCGAACCTTTCGGCATCGTTTGGCGCCACGATCGGGCAGAACGGCTGCGCGGGCATTTATCCTGCCATGCTGGCCGTCATGATTGCACCGACAGCCGGCGTGGATCCGACGTCGTGGTCGTTCATCCTTACCTTGATCGTGGTCGTTATGATCAGTTCCTTCGGCGTGGCGGGTGTCGGAGGCGGAGCTACCTTCGCATCGCTCATCGTGCTCTCCACGATGAACCTGCCGGTTGCCTTGGCGGGCCTGTTGATTTCCGTCGAGCCGCTGATCGATATGGGACGGACGGCACTGAACGTGAATGACTCCATGACGGCCGGCGTGATTACCGGGAAAGTCATGAATGAAGT
>NZ_AEXS01000003.1:0-7889 GCF_000204455.1 Paenibacillus sp. HGF5
CGCGGGAAAGGAAACGGTGCGTTCCTTCAACGCCGTTGGTGTTCCATGGCTTCGTCGCTTCCAGCGGCCCCATGAACATCTCGTATACGCGCAGCGTATCAGCGCCATACTCGTTCACGATATCGTCCGGATTGATGACGTTGCCGCGGGATTTACTCATTTTCTCATTGTTGTTCCCCAGGATCATGCCCTGATTGACCAGCTTCTGGAAAGGCTCCTTCGTATCGACGACGCCCAGGTCATACAATACTTTGTGCCAGAAGCGCGCATACAGCAAGTGAAGCACAGCATGCTCCACGCCGCCGATGTACAGGTCAACCGGCAGCCATTCCTTCTGCTTCTCCTTGGAGCACAGTTCATCATGGTTATCCGGATCGATGTAACGCAGGTAGTACCAGCAGCTGCCGGCCCATTGCGGCATCGTATTGGTTTCGCGGCGGGCTTTCATACCCGTTTCGGGATCAACCGTTTCCACCCACTCCGTCACGTTGGCCAGCGGCGATTCGCCGGTGCCGGACGGTTTAATCTGATCCACATCCGGCAGAAGCAATGGAAGCTGATCTTCCGGCACGGTTTTCATCGTTCCGTCTTCCAGATGCAGAATCGGAATCGGCTCGCCCCAATAGCGTTGACGGCTGAACAGCCAGTCGCGCAGACGGTAGGTCACCTTCTTCTTGCCCTTGCCCTCTTTCTCCAGCCATTCATTCATCGCCTGAATAGCCTCTTCATTATCCAGCCCGTTCAGGAAGCCGGAATTCACGTGCGCGCCGCTGCCGGTATATACTTCCTCCTCGACGTTTCCGCCTTGAACGACTTCAATGATCGGAAGACCGAATTGCTTCGCAAACTCCCAGTCCCGGCTGTCATGTCCCGGAACCGCCATAATGGCCCCCGTGCCGTAGCCGGCAAGCACGTAATCCGCGATCCAGATCGGCACCTTGGCGCCGTTGACCGGGTTGATGGCATACGCACCCGTGAATACGCCGGTTTTATCCTTGGCCAGATCCGTCCGCTCCAGGTCGCTTTTACGTGCTGCCTGATCCTGATAAGCCTTCACCGCATCGCGCTGATCGGCTGTCGCAATTTTGTCCACGAGGTCATGCTCCGGTGCCAGGACGCAGTAGCTTGCCCCGAACAGCGTATCCGGGCGAGTGGTGAACACCTCCAGATGACCATCATACCCTTCGATGTCAAACCGGACCTCGGCGCCCGTGGATTTGCCGATCCAGTTGCGCTGCATATCCTTCAGGCTTTCGCTCCAGTCCAGCTCGTCCAGATCCTCCAGCAGGCGATCCGCATATTCGGTAATGCGCAGGATCCATTGGCGCATCGGCTTGCGTACGACCGGATGGCCTCCGCGTTCGCTCTTGCCGTCGATGACCTCTTCGTTCGCCAGCACGGTGCCGAGCGCTTCGCACCAGTTTACCGGAACCTCGGCCACATAGGCCAAGCCGCGTTTATAGAGCTGGATAAAGATCCACTGCGTCCATTTGTAATATTCCGGATCGGTGGTGCTGATCTCGCGGTCCCAATCATACGAGAACCCGAGGGATTTGATCTGGCGGCGGAACGTATCGATATTCAGCACGGTGAACTCACGAGGATGTTTGCCCGTGTCCATCGCATACTGCTCTGCCGGCAGGCCGAAGGCGTCCCATCCCATCGGATGAAGAACGTTGTATCCGCGCATCCGCTTGTAGCGGGACACGATGTCCGTTGCCGTGTATCCCTCCGGGTGTCCTACGTGCAGGCCTGCGCCCGATGGGTACGGAAACATATCCAGCGCGTAAAATTTCGGTTTGGATGAGGCATCTTCCGTTTTAAAGGTTTTGTTCTCATCCCAGTATTGCTGCCACTTCGGTTCGATGGCCTGCGGCTGGTAGCCGTGGCCGGTTGGTTGATTGTCCGTCATACTTCATTGCTCCTCCTTCGCAGTCGAGAGGCAAGGCCTGCGCCATTGCCCAAAAAAACAAAAAAACCTCATCATCCATAGCGTTGATCGCTAGGGACGAGAGGTTTGATTCCCGTGGTACCACCCTAGTTAGCCAAAGGCATGCTTTGCCTTTCGCTCCCTTTGCATCCTTATCGCGGATAAGACGACGATGCTTCATCGGCCGATGCTGCCGGAATACAGCCCTCCGACGGCCGGGTTAACACCATTGCTCCGAGGCGAGTTCATCCCTATCGTCAACCGGTTTTCACCAGACACCGGCTCTCTGCATGATCGAAATTGGAACGATTGATCCTCATCATCGCGTTCATATTACCGTTTTAATGTGGCTATTATACCCAAAAAGCGCGGTCAAGTCAACGAAAGCTCTTCTCCGCTTCTGCGGTAATATTCCGGCGTCGTCCCGACCATGGCCTTGAACATCCGGCTGAAATGGGCCAAATGCTTGAAACCGGACGCCTGGCTGATCTCCGTTATGCTCAGATGGGGGTGGAGCCTAAGCATGATTTTTGCCTGGTTGATCCGCCGGTGATACACATATTTGAACACCGTCGTTCCGGTCACTTCCTTGAATAAGGAGGATAAGTAGTGCTTCGTGATATGCATGTCGCGGGCGATTCCCTCCAGCGTCAGATCCAGCATATAATTTTCCTCGACAAACGAGACGACATGCTGGACATGCCGCTCCTTCTCCGAGATCGCGTCGTGATCCTGCACGGCCGCCTGGCACCAATCGGCGATGACGTACATCATCTCCTGGATTCGAAGGGTCATCCGCTCCTGGCGAAACCTGGCCGTGGAGGACGACAGGCGGTGTATGTCGGCCAGCATCCCTTCGAATTCTTCCCGGTTCTCCCCCGTCAACGTCATGCGGTGATTCCGCAGCGTTTCGAAGGGGTCCAGCAATATCGATTTGGCCGTCTCCGAAAGCCCCTTGCAGATCCAGGCCGGATCAAAATGCAGAATGCTCCTTACATATCTGGAATCGGGTTCAACATTCGGACAGTGCAGCGTAAGCCCGTTCATCAGGAGCAGATCCCCCGGTTTCAGGGTAAACACGGAATCGCCTATCAAATACGTGCAGCGTCCCTCATGGAAATAATAGATTTCATAAAAAGCATGCGAGTGAAACTGCCCTCCCGACAGCGGCTGTTCATTGTAATAGGTCAGATCGAACGGCGCTTGAAGCTGCATGCGGTCAAAGCCTGGCATCATATCGACAGATGAGGTCATTTTAGAGAATCGTCCCTTTAGCGATTTTGGAGTTGTCTAACCCCCAACCCTCAACGTAACGGGGTTTTCTCTATTATAAATCATTTTACGGAATGCGCACGGCTTCATTTTGGGCAATCACGCACAATTCTCCGGCCTTGAAGGCATGCTCCTGGGACATGGCATGTTCCGTGCGTTCCAGGCAGTCCAGAATAAGCTCCCCGAAAAACGGATAGCCCACTTTCCCCTGAAGTTCCATATGAAACTCTCCTTCGCCGTTAACCAAGTACAGATGATCCCCCTGCGGATGCCTTGCGATATCGATGTATTTGCGAAGCTCGATGTATCCTTCCGTTCCCAGAATAAAGGTTCTGCCATCGCCCCAAGTGCCAAGTCCTCCGGGCGTCAGCCAATCGACGCGGAAATAATTGGTGGCTCCATTGTCTCCCACCAGCGTTGCATCTCCAAAATCCTCCAGCTCGGGGTATTCCGGATTCGCATAATTGCCCACCTTGCTGCTGATCACCTTGGCATCGCGGCATCCCGCATAAAACAAAAATTGTTCGATCTGGTGGGAGCCGATGTCACACAGGATGCCCCCGTACTGTTGATGACGGAAAAACCAGTCCGGGCGGGAGGACGCATTCAAACGGTGCGGTCCTGTTCCCATCACTTGAACCACTCGCCCGATCGCCCCGTCCTGAATCAGCTTCCCGGCATGGACGGCACTCTCCACATGCAGCCGTTCACTGTAATAGACCATGTATTTCTTGCCCGTCTCCGCGGCTTTCGCGCGTGCAGCGTTCACCTGCTCCAGCGTGGTGAACGGCGTTTTATCCGTGAAATAATCCTTGCCGTGCGACATGACCTTCAGGCCGAGCTCGCACCTCTCCGAAGGAATGGCGGCAGCCGCCACCAGATGAACTTCGGCATCTTCCAGCACCTGGGCCTCGGAGGAAGCCGCGGCTGCCCCCGGGTATGCCTTGCAAAAAGCCGCAACCTTGGCGGGGTCTGGGTCATACACCCACTTCAGCGTCGCCCCGGCCTCAATCAAGCCGTTGCACATGCCGTATATATGGCCATGCTCCAGCGACATGGCTGCAAAAATAAATTCTCCGGGCTTGCATACCGGCTGGGCCTTGCCCACCGGCGCATAGAGCATTCCATTGCTTCGGTCCATACCAAGAGCCTCCCGATTGTAATTTAATAAGCGCCAAACGTCTTGCTCATATCCACCGGCCCGATCTCCTTGACCGTTTTCCTGGTGGACGAATTCGCTATCCGTTCTTGCAGCATCTCGTAATACAGATCCTCATCCAACGGCAGGTCGACCCAATTGTCGGTCCAAGTGGACAGGTGCATGGCATTGGATAGGGTCAATCCGTGGATTCCCTCTTCGCCCGGCGCAATCAATGGCGTTCCGTGCAAAATGGCGTCCGCAAAGTTCTGGATGATGCCGTTATGCTGCGGATTGTCTCCCGAGATCGGCACCTCGCATTTCCAGCATTCCGGTTCGCCGAAGCCCCCGGTATACTGCTGATTGAACTCCGGTTCAGGCACCCGAAGACGCCAGAAGGTAAGCTTGCCGTCCTCGATGACGATTTTACCGCGGTCTCCCGTCACTTCATACCGGTTCGTGCCCGGCGCTTCCCCCGTTGTCGTTATGAAGACGGCCGTGGCGCCGTTCTCGTATTCGGCATAAGCCGTCACGTCATCTTCCACTTCAATGTTCCGGTACTTGCCGAAGGAACAAAATGCGCGGATTCGCTTCGGCATCATGCCGGTCGTCCACTGCCACAGATCCAGCTGGTGCGGAGATTGGTTAATCAGGACGCCTCCGCCTTCTCCCGCCCAGGTAGCGCGCCATCCGCCCGAATCGTAATAACTCTGTGAGCGGTACCAATTCGTGACGATCCAATTCATCCGCCGGACTTCGCCGAGCTCGCCGGCCTCAATGAGCTCTCTAAGCTTTTTATACAGCGGATTGCAGCGCTGATTGTACATGATCGAGAACACTTTGCCGCTGGTTTCGGCCGCGCGGTTCATTTCCCGCACCTGCTTCGTATACACGCCCGCCGGCTTCTCAATCAGGACGTGGAGTCCTTGATTCAGGCACGCGATCGCCACTTGAGGATGGGCATAATGGGGCGTTGCAATAATCACCGCATCGATCTCTCCCGAAGAGATCATAGCATCCGCGTCACTCCAAATTTTCACGTCCGATGGGAGCGTAGCCCGCGCTTCTTCCTGCTTGGCCGCGTTGAGGTCGCATATGGCGCTAAGCCGCGCCCCCGAAATCCGCCCCGCTGCAAGCGATCTGGCATGCGAAAAACCCATCCCCAGTCCGATAACCCCTACTCTTACCTGTTCCATATCTATCGCCTCCTTCATAAGTGTCCTATACGCTTTGTTTATGGTCTGCCCACATTTTCATCTGCTCGGCAAAACGAAGCAGCATCTCCCTGGATTCAAACGTCCCGCTAAAATCCTCGATTCCGTAGTAACCTTCGTAGCCGACCGATTGCAAGTCCTGTATGACCTGCTTCCATGGGACGGCCCCTTGGTCAAGCGAGACCCATTCTCCGGACCAGGATGCCGAGCTTCCATCCTCGGAAGGCGTTTTTCGATAACCCCCGTTTTTCACATGGACATGAGCCACGTAGGGACCGAGAAGCTCCAAGCCCATCCGGTAGTTCTCGTAACCTTCATGGACCATGTTGCCCGGATCATACAGCACGCCGATATGCTGCGGATTGAAGTGGGATACGAGCCGGTGCGTCAGTCCGGCGCTCGGAGTGATCGTAAGATGATGGGTTTCCACCACGGCTTTAACCCCGTAAGCGGCAGCAAGATCCTGCACCTCATGAAGGTAACGGACCGCCTGGTCGTACAGCTCGTTGTAATTGCGCGTTCGGTTATATCCCGGAATCCCCACACGAATGAAAGAGGCTCCGATCAGCTTGGCCGCTTGCATGACCTTCTCCGTCGCTTCCACGTCGCCGCAGGTCAGATAAGGAACGACCGCAAGACTGCGCCGGCCATGCTTGTCGGCTGCTTGCTTAAACCTGAGCCAATCTTCCTGCGTGCCGTTCGGATCGATGGAGCAGCGGTTATGCCCCCAGAAGGAAGGCTTCTCTTCGGCAGCCTCTGCCGGAATTTCCTTGAAGCGCCATTCGATCCCTTCGATACCGGCATCCGCCGCCGCTTGGGCCAATTCCTCCGGCAGTAAATCAGGGGTGGCGACCGTAAATACGGACAGTTTCATGATCATTCATCCTCTCTCGACCAAATTTATTAGTTTATGCATCATTTGACCAACGTTGAACTCATATGATGTCATTCAGTGCGTTCCGGCAGGTCAAAAGCCTCCCGAAAGATAGCGCTCTCATATCTGCTCATCCTATCTATCCCCCATCGTAGCACAGTCCCGAAAGCAAACCCATATCCCTTCCCATGAACCTTAACCACAGTCAAATAAAGCCGAAAAGAAATGTCTTTGAATATAATGAGTCGCCCATTGACGCAAGAACTGAGTCTATCGACGTGTTTCTCTTGAGAACAGACCGCGATGAGCCGTCGCATCCGCAGCGATTTTTGAAAAATTCCGGACTCGAAGTATAGGCACTCTTATATAACCAAAAAGGCACCTCCTCCGTCCTGAATAGACGAAGAAGCGTGCCTTCTCCTAAGGGTATTCGTTTATTTTACGGCAACGTAGAACAGCCTGGATGCATCCTGACCCGCTTCCGTCCACTCAAAATCGGCATAACATTTCACGTCCCGGAATCCGGCCTTAATCAGCTCAACCTTCATCCATTCCGGGTCATATCCCCGCTGGACATGCGTTTCTTCAAAGCGGCGGTAGATCGTTCGGTCTTGGTCATCCCGTGCAAAAATGGAGAGGTGATGTTCAATCTCCATCCGGCGTTCATCCAGGTCGCATGTCCATATATAGGACACTTCCCGTTCATCCAGAACAAATGGCTGCTCTTCGTCGTATCGCAGCAGCGTATTGGGGTGATGCACGTCAAACAGGAACGTGCCGCCTTCCTTGAGACCGTTGTAGGTCCTTGCAAAAGCGGAGCGGATGTCCTTCTCCTCCAGCAGGTAGTTCACACAATCACAAAATGAAATGACGGAATCCACCTGCTCGGGGAGCTCCCAGGAACGCATATCCTGCTGCACCCAGCGGACGCTCCCTTCACGGAACAAGCGATGTCCCTGAGGCGTGCCCTCCAGCTTGCGCCTGGCAACCGACAGCATATCCGCTGACAGGTCAATCCCCGTTACTTCAAAACCGGAGTTGACGAGCGGTATGGTGATGCTGCCTGTCCCGCATCCGAGCTCGACGACGCTTTTTGGCATTCCGTGCTTCTCCCAGGCGGTTCTCGCAAAGCGGATCCAGTCCGGGTACGGCATGTCTTCCATGAGTTGATCATATACGTAAGCAAACTTGCGGTAAGACAACATGATGACACCACTTTCTTAGAAGCTTCCCCTGCGTTGCCGGGTTATTCGTTTGAACCGGAGTTCTCCTCTTTTTTAACCATATACGTCCAGCTGTCCTTCTGCGTAACCAGCCCATCCTTCATCAGCTTGCCAAGGGCGCGTTTAAAGGCGGATTTGCTGATGCCGAAACGCTGCTTGATGATGTCGGGCGGCGTTTCATCCGAATACGGCATCGCATGGCCGGGACGCTCCTGCAGAAAAGCAAGCAGCCGGTCTG
>NZ_AEXS01000002.1:0-27877 GCF_000204455.1 Paenibacillus sp. HGF5
GCTCTGCCAAGCTGCTTTATTAGGTATGCACAATTTCCGGGAAAATTATGACATCAGCCACAACGTAATTGTACTTTCGATCATAGCGGCCACGAGCAGCAGCACGACAACCCATAAGGAAGCAGTACCCAGCTTCCGCCAAAAGCCGCGCCACTCCGCGCCTATCCCGCTTCTGCGCTCCCCTGTTGCCACAACGCTTCTCAATACCAGCCCGCCAAAAGCCAGGCCGTACCCGCAGGCAATCACAATGACCGGTATCTCAATGATGCCATGAGGCAGCAGCCCCTTCACGATCAGATCGAACAGACTCTCTCCGCTCTCCCCCACGACTTTCACCAGGAAACCAATCACCATGCCGTTAACGACCAGGAAGAAAAATGGAATCACTCCCAGCAGCAAGCCCGAAAACATAACCAGCACGCTTTTAATGCTGTTGTTCAGAAAGATGAACACAAAAAAGTTCCATTCCGGATGATCGGAGGAACCTAGCTGCTGGCTAATCTCCCCCAGCCCCTGAAGCTGACCCAGAAGGAATTGCTCAAATCCCTCTGAGCTTGCTCCCGCTGCGATTCCGGCTATGAATAAAACGGCTGCCAAGAGCAATGCCTTCCGGATGGATCTTAAATCTCTAAGAAAAATGCTAAAACGTAACATTCGAGAACCTCCTAAATTGGTATAACTCGCAAGTACGAGCATATGTTGAAAGTAAACAAGCTATTGCACACTGAAGGGAGAGGGGCGCACGTATTATGAATTCTTTTTATGTATTCAACGGCAGAAAGATTAAGCGGTTTTTCTTCGTTCTTGCCGCGGCGATCTTTGCAATCGGCGTTATTTATGTGGAGAGTGACAACATCTCGGTCTTCTCCGAGGACAACCCGTCAGCGATTTACAGCGTGTCTACGGACAAGAAACAGATTGCGTTGACCTTTGACATCAGCTGGGGCGAAAAACGCGCAGAGCCCATTTTACAGGCCTTAAAGGACAATGGAGTTCAAAAGGCAACCTTCTTCCTGTCTGCGCCATGGAGCAAAACGCATCCCGATATCGTGAATGCCATCAAGGAAAGCGGATATGAAATCGGGAGCCACGGCTTCAAGCACGACAATTACAGCACGCTCACCGACGAGGAAATACGCAAGCAAATTTCTTCGGCACACACTATTTTAACCGCAATGACCGGACAAGAACCCAAATTGATACGGATGCCGAACGGGGATTTTGACAAAAGAGTCCTCAGCATCGCCCAAAGCCTGAACTACACGGTGATCCAGTGGGATACCGACTCCAGGGATTGGAAGAACATCGGCGTGGAGAAAATCGTTGATCGCGTCGTCTCCAAAGCCCATCCGGGAGATATCGTGCTGATGCACGCCAGCGATTCGGTGAAGCAAACCCATGAAGCGCTGCCTCTCATCATCAAGGAACTTCGCAATCAAGGCTACGAGTTCGTCACGGTCACCGATCTGCTTCAACAGGGCAGCACCCAAGGCACCGAGGTCCGCGATCACGCTTCATTGCAGAAGAGCATCGAAGACGCAGGCGGTCTATGAATCATGAAGAACCTTAACATTAAATAATGCTTAACAAAAAAAGAAGCTAAGGCCTTAGCCTTTTTTTTCGTCTTGTGTAACTTTATGAAGCGTCAGAATCTGGTATGCATTACAGATCAGCAGCGGTACAACCATAAAAATCGTGGCATTGCTCACTCCGATTTGCAGCACGCCGATAATCTCAACGATGGAAATGGCCATCATGAAGAACAGCGTCGGGATCCATGCGTTGGCATTTGTGCTCTTAACTTTGAGGTAAGCAACGACAATGGCAATGACCAGTATGGAGATACCCAAAATCAAATCCTGCTGCAGGCTGGTGGATCCGCCGACAAACGTACGGAAGAACATCAGCTCCAGCAATGCCAGTACAGCCAACACAATCTGAATGTATTGCCAAGTCTTTCTTCGGAATATGCCAATCCCCATATAATTTAACGTCAGGTATGCAAAAAAGCCCATCTGGGAGTATACGCTCACCAGCGCCCCAGAGCCTAACAAAATCAGCGGGTATATCAATAAATCGGCCATTCCCGTGAACTCGATAGCGCCATTAAACAACTGCAGGATCAGACCTACGATCAATGCCGCCACTGCCCCGACGAGCAGCGTTTTCAAAAACAATTTGGACCACTTACGTAAGCTCAACTAACTTCCACCCCCACAGATCATTATTTTACCAACGTTCACAATAAAAAACCATTCTGAATCCGACATATTTCTGCAAATCCATCGCATACTATGCGAAGACCCGTAAGAAAAATGACAATCAACTTACTTTCACGAAAAGACAGACCGCATGCAGAAGGATTTTTCTTGCGAAAAAAGGAGGACAACGGTAATGAAGTGGCCGTTATTTCGTTTATGCATTATCGTCTTCGTTGCAGCCATGGTGCTTACCGCTTGTGGCGTAGAACAAAGCTCGTCCCCGCAGCTTGGCTATAAAGAAATCAAGTCTATGGTGGTCGACATTCTGAAAACCGACGAAGGCAAAAAAGCGGTGGAAGAAGCGATGGGGGGCGGAGCCGGCGGTTCCTCAGGCAGCGGAGGCTCAATGGGAATGCGAATGATGTCCGCCCAATCTGGCGATCAAATTCGGATGGCTGTTAAGGATACGCTGGTGTCGGATGAATATAAGAAGGAAATTGAGAAGATCATGACCGATCCGCAATTCGCCGGCGATTTTGCCAAAGCCATTAATTCCGAAAGCAAGCGGCTGCATATGCAGCTGATCAAGGACCCAACGTATCAAAAGGCTATTCAGGATATGTTAAAATCACCGGATGTGATGAAATCGTTTCTTGAATTGACCAATACGCCGGACTATCGCAAACAGTCCATGACCGTGATGCAGGAAGCTATGCAAAATCCACTGTTCCGCATGGAGGTTCTGGAACTGCTCAAAACGGTTGTGAAAGATGAACTTCAGCCTAAAGTGGAAAAGAAAAAACAAGGCGAGGAAAAAGGCCAAGAAGAGCAAGGCGGCGGTGGCGGTAGCAGTGAAAGTGGCGGCGGTGAAGAAGGCGGCGGCGATGGCGGCGGCGGTTAAAGCATCCATTCCGAAAAATAGAACAAGCTCCCTGCAGAGGGAGCTTGTTTCGTCATGAGCTGGTCTTAAACGGGTCCTTCAAGTTTAGCCGCGATTCGTGAGGCGATCTCCTCGTAAATCGCTGCGCTCTCTGTCCCCGGTTTATAAACCGATGGCGAGAAATCCGGCTCCGAAGGGTGATTATCCGGGGCCCCCAACGGAAGCTGCGCGAGAAGCTCCGTATGAAGCGTCTCGGCAAGCTTGCCTCCGCCTCCACGACCAAACACATAATCCTTCTCTCCGCCATGGGAGCAGACATAATAGGACATGTTCTCGACGACGCCCAGAATTTCATGATCGGTCTGCAAGGCCATCGCACCCGCTCTGGCGGCAACAAACGCCGCTGTAGCATGCGGGGTGGTTACGATGATCTCTTTGCTCTGGGGAATCATCTGATGCACGTCCAGCGCCACGTCACCGGTTCCTGGCGGCAGATCAAGCAGCATGTACTCCAAATCCCCCCAAGCGACATCGGTGAAAAATTGACGCAGCATTTTGCCAAGCATCGGTCCGCGCCAAATCACCGGACTGTTCTCACGGATGAAGAAGCCCATCGACATGACCTTGACGCCAAAGCGCTCAACCGGGTGAATGACGCCGTCTTCGGTTACGGAGGGCCCTTCCTCAATGCCCATCATGTCCGGCACGCTGAATCCGTAAATATCCGCGTCGATCAGACCGACCCTCTTCCCTTGTCGAGCCAAAGCTGCGGCTAAATTCACCGTAACGGTGGATTTGCCGACGCCGCCTTTGCCGCTTGCGATCGCAATGAAATGAATGCCGGATTGTTCGCTTAGAAGCGTATTCTGCTCCATGCCGGCAGCATGCCCTTTTGTCAGCTTATCGCGATCGTTGGCTTCCTCTCGGTTTGCTTGGTTTGAGGCATTGTCCAGAGGACGCATGCGGATATGAATATCCTCTGCCCCCATCGCCTCCAGAATTTCTCTGATCTGCGCTTCCAGGGAAGCGCGTACATCTTCGCTGCTGTACGTCACGGATAATCGAACCGTGCGTTCCTTGACTACAATATCTCGAATACGCTGGAGCTCCATCAGGCTCTTCCCGGTTTCGGGATCACGTAAAGGCTGGAGTATCTCCTGTACCGTTTCTCTAGTCAGCATATAAGCACCTCTGCTCTATGTAATGGAATAGACAATGTTTCGACATTCGTGTCTATTATACCATTACTCTGCAGCTTGTGACGACTCGCTGATGGACTCTCCGGAGGTATACCGCAAAATGCCGTTATACACGGAAGCTGCGACCTTCCTCTGGTATTTCTCGTCCCGAAGCAATTCGGATTCCTGCGGGTGGGACAAGAAACCAACCTCGACCAGGGCGGATGGCATGCGCAGGGCTTGGAGCAAATATATCTTATCGTCCGTTTTGGCCAGACGCTGCGTATTCTCCAGGTTATGCCTAATTTCAGCCTGGATCAATTCGGCAAGTTTCTTGCTGTCCTCGTTATTCGGCGGGAAAAAGGTCTGCGCGCCTCTCCACCGATTGGACGGAATGCTGTTCAGATGCATGCTGATAAACAGGTCGGCCTTGCTGTCCTCAATCATCCGCACGCGTTGTTTGAGGTCTTCCGTTTTCCGCTTGGAATAGCCCTTGGTGCTTTCCGCCGCCAGGTCGTAATCTCCTTCTCTTGTCATAATGACAAGCGCGCCTGCCTGCTGCAAGTAATCACGTAGATACAAGGTGATGGCCAGGTTTACATCCTTCTCTATGACGCCTTGGCGGCTTACTGCTCCCCCGTCTGGCCCGCCATGGCCTGCATCAAGGGCAATGACTTTGCCGGCAAGCGGCAGGCTCCAGGTATTGGACGTTTTGGCAGAGGGGATTTCGTACGTCACTACGATAATGAGCAGTGCCAGTAGTACGGCACCAATCAGGGTTTGCTTGATTCTCTTCAACGATATCCATACCGTAACCTTGTCCGTTCTCCGCCTGGACATAACAAAACCACCTCGTCCCATGAGTTGTTCTACTCCATCATATGGGACAAGGTGGTTATTTATGCCTTCGTTATACCGTGATCTGCTCTTTCATGCCTTCGATCAATACTTGCGCAACTTCCGGGCGCGTAAATTCCGGCGGCGGGCACTTCCCCTCACGAAGCAAGCCGCGAACCTTCGTTCCCGACAAGGTCAGATGGTCCTCCTTAGGGTGCGGGCATGTTTTGCTCGAGGCCATGTTTCCGCATGTTGTGCAGAAGAAGCTGTGCTCGAAGAACAGCGGGGTAATGCCTAACTCTTCCGCAGTGAAATTCTTGAAAATTTCCTGTGCCTCATAAGTGCCGTAGTAGTCGCCGACTCCGGCGTGATCCCGGCCCACGATAAAATGAGTGCATCCATAATTTTTACGAACCATGGCATGGAATATGGCTTCCCTTGGGCCTGCATAACGCATGGCAGCCGGAAATACGCCCAGGAAGGTACGATCCGCGGGGTAATAGTTCTCCAGCAAGGTCAGGTAACTCTTCATCCGCACGTTGGCAGGAACGTCATCCGATTTGGTCTCTCCCACGAGCGGATTGAGGAATAGCGCATCTACGATTTCCATTGCGCTTTTCTGAATGTACTCATGTGCACGGTGGACCGGATTTCGGGTCTGAAAGCCGACAACCGTATTCCAGCCCTTGGCTTTAAAATGCGCGCGTGTTTCAGCCGGATCAAAATAAAACTCGCCAAACCGTTCCGGCTGCGGACGATTCAATACTTGAATCGGTCCTCCGACATACGTCGCAGGTCGTTCCAAAAGCTTTTTCACGCCTGGATGCTCCGGATCATCGGTCTTGAATACTTGTACGGCCTCGGCTTGCTGATCGACCTTATAGACGCTCTCAACATCGATGACGCCATAAACGACGCCGTCTTCTTCGCCTACAAGCGCCGCCTTCTCGCCGACAACGAGCTTCGCCACCGTGTCTTTATCTACGGCCAGGGTAACCGGTATGCTCCACACCGTTCCGTCAGATAAACGCATATTGGAAACGACGGACTTATAGTCCTGCTCGTTCAGAAATCCCTGCAATGGCGAAAATGCTCCGACCCCGATCAGATCCAAGTCCGAAATGCTCCAGGCGTTAACGGGGATCTTATGAAAGGTGTCCACCTGCTTCAACAAAGCTTCACGTTCTTCTCCTTGGGCTACCCGCTGCACCAGCGTACCGCCATGAGGGAGTATGGCTGTCATGAATAATTCCTCCTTCTTATGCTGCAACTGTAATAAGGCAAGTGGTTCTTATCTGTTTATTTATGAAGCCCGCACTCCGTCTTCTCATGCCCGGACCAGCGTCCTGCACGTGGATCTTCTCCCGGCATGACCTGCCGCGTGCAATATTCGCAGCCAATGCTCGGATAGTTCTGATCATGCAGCGGGTTGTAGATGATATCGTTCGTGCGGATATAATTCCACACATCCTCACTCGTCCAGCCCGCGATCGGATTGAACTTCACCAAACCAAACTTGGCGTCGTATTCAATCTTCTTCGTATTCGCCCGGGTAGGGGCTTGATCTCTTCGTATGCCTGTAATCCAAGCCTCGTATTGAGACAGAATCCGGGTCAACGGCTCTACCTTGCGGATGTTGCAACACTCGTTCGGGCTGACGCTCCATAATGCTTCGCCATGCTGAGCCGCTTGCTCTTCCGGCGTGATGAGCGGAGATACGCGCACAAATTCCAGGCCATAACGTTCTGCCATACGATCCCGCGTTTCGTATGTCTCCTTGAAATGAAAGTCGGTATCCAGATAAAAAATATCCGTCGACGGGCTGATCTTCTGAATCATATCGACCAATACCACATCTTCTGCTCCAAAGCTGCAAGCAAACGTTATATTAGGAAACGTCTTGATTGCAAATTCGATGACTTCCTCAGCCGATGCATGCTCAAGCTCTTCAGCTTGCACTCTGATCAGATCTTCTTTCTCCAGCAAATTCATGATTGGATGCCTCCCCCATTATTCATTAATCCCGATAATCCTACTGAAATAATATGAATTAAATACAGTATAAAACATTCCTAATAAATGTCAACCATCAAATCGCTACCATAAAAAACGAAAAAACCCTTCCTGCGCAAGCAGGAAGGGACTTCTCTCTATTCTATTTCCAAACATTATGACAAGTCCTGGACCTTACTCCGATGCTACGGATACCTCTTTGGCTCTCATGCCTGCACCGGAACTTTTTCCTTCCGAATCCTCGGACTTGGGAGCCGATGCCTGATTCGTTGTCCGCAGCGGAATTTCCTTCAAGAAGAATACGAGCAGCAATGCGACCACAAGCACCAGCATCCCGGTAAGGAATACCATGGATAGCGTATTTCCGAGCGCATCGCGAATGCTGTCTATCATCTGCAGGAATAATGGTTGCACGTCTGCAGGAAGGCTTGCTTGCGTCTGTTCGATCAACGGCTTATTCATCAGTGTCTGCGGATTCGCGAACGATAGCATCTGCTGGGCCATCTGCGGATCCAAGGCGCTGAAGTCAGGCGCGCTCTCCGACTGAAGTGCATCCTTCAAATTCTTCGTCAGGTTATTCGACATAACCGTACCCATAACCGCGATACCGATCGTACCGCCAAGATTACGGAATAATTGGGAAGAAGCCGTCGCTACGCCAAGCTCTTTGTGCGATACCGCATTTTGCGTGGCGAGCGAGAATACCGGCATGCCCAAACCAAGACCGACACCGAAAATGATGGTACTGACCACGGTCAGCCACAGGTTATCCATGAATACCATGATACCCATGCCAACAATCATGATCGGTACGCCAAGCAGCGCGTAGCGTTTGTACTTGCCGCTCTTCGCGATCAGTTGGCCCACGACGGCGCTCATTCCCATCATGAAGACCGACATCGGAATCGTTACATACCCGGCATAGGTAGGCGAAATGCCAAGTACGCCCTGCACGTAGAACGAGATGTAAATCATCGCGCCCATCAAACCGAAGTTCATAATGAATCCAATCAGATTGGAAACCGTAACGACGCTGTTCTTAAATAAACTCAGCGGCAAAACCGGTTCCTTGGCTTTTGTCTCAACAAATATAAAGATGATGGCCGATACGACCGAAGCCGCTATGAGACCGATAATTTCAGGCGATCCCCAAGGATATTCCGTGCCTGCCCAAGAGAACGCAAGCAACAGCGGAACAATCGCCGTTGTCAGGAATAAGGAACCCAGATAATCGATGGATTGACCGGTTTTCCGTTCGACCTTAGGGAACAATGTCATGATCATGATAAAGGCGACAACGCCCAGCGGCAGGAAGATCCAGAATAACCAGCGCCATTCAATGTTATCGACCAGGTAACCGCCAAGCGTAGGGCCCAGGACACTGGAAAAACCGAATACGGCCGTCATCAGGCCCATCCATTTACCACGTTCCCGCGGCGGGAATAAGTCCCCGACCGACATAAATGCCGTCGATTGGATAATGCCGGCACCTATACCTTGAATACCCCGATAAATAATAAACTGATACACGTCTGTCGAAGTACCCGTCAGGAAAGCTCCTAACATGAAAAATAATATACCTATCAAAATAAACGGCTTACGTCCGAACATATCGGACAGCTTGCCAACCAGTATGGTTGCGATCGTTGATGTTAACAAATAAATGTTGATGGTCCATGTGTAATAATCCATGCCATCAAGAATGGCGATAATCCGCGGCATCGCGGTGCTTGTTATCGTCTGGTTAATGGCTGCGAAGAACATCGCAGCCATGATCGCGATCATAATCGAAACTTTACGTTTAAGCGTTAAATGCTCCATGCTCCACCTCTACCCGTTGTGATTGGTTTTATCTATGTTTGACAGCATCAAGGAGAAGATTCTTCTTAAATGCTGAATGTCTTCCTCAGAGAGGAAGTCAAAAAATCCCTGGATCATTTCTTTTTGATCCTTCTTCACTTTCTTAATGATCTCAAGCCCCGGTTCCAAGAGCGTGATGTTGACAACTCTGCGGTCATCCTCGGCGCGTTCTTTCTGCAGATACCCTTCTGCAACCAATTTATCCGTCAGTCCGGTTATAGCCGGCGGCGTCAAAGACAGAACTTCAGCAAGCTCCGAGACCTTTAGAGGTCCTCTCATCTTTAATACATACAGCACCTGAAATTGAGGGAAACTTAAATTGTATTTCCCGGCGCTCGACTTGTTCCATTCTTGAGAAATGTTCTTCAGCAGCGCCCGGAACATCGACGACACCTTAAAAATCTCTTCATTGCGATCCAACCATATCCCCCCTTACTGCTCCAAGAAATTACTTATCTAATTAATGATTAAATATTAATTATTTAAGTGCTTAATTAATTTGCAATTAATAATATATCTCTATTTACATATGAAGTCAAGTGGTTGACGATGTCAGATGATCATGCTCGGAGGCCAGTTTCATTCTTTCTATCCTCAAGCTGTGCACATGATGTGAACAACATGCCCCAAGTTTGGTGAACCTTTCCCAAATGTGCTCACCATGTGTGCATATCTTTGTGGACAACCTGACAACAAATGTCTTGTCCACTTCCTTCTCAGTAGACGGCTTCGTGCAGAGGACGCTGTGTTGTGATAACCGGGAGTCCTATGCTTCGAGAATTAGGCTTTATAAACACCACAAAAAAGCCCTTGACCGTAATGGCCAAGGGCTTGGTAAATCGAATATTAACGTTTGGAGAACTGAGGCGCGCGACGAGCTGCTTTAAGACCGTATTTCTTACGTTCTTTCATACGAGGGTCGCGAGTCAGGAATCCAGCTCTTTTCAGAGAAGGACGGAATTCAGGATCTGCTTTCAGAAGAGCACGGGAGATACCGTGACGGATTGCTCCAGCTTGACCGGAGATGCCGCCACCGTGAGCGATGACAAGCACGTCATATTTGCCCAGTGTTTCTGTCAGATTCAAAGGTTGTTTAACGATCAGTTTGAGTGTTTCCAAACCGAAATATTCATTGATATCACGTTTATTGATGACAATGCGTCCTTCACCCGGTACGAGGCGTACACGTGCTACCGAGTGTTTACGACGACCTGTCCCATAGTATTGTACTTGTGCCATGAAACTGTCCTCCTTTTTAATTAACCGCGAAGTTCGTAAACTTCTGGTTTTTGTGCTTCATGTGGATGTGCCGTGCCTGCGTATGCTTTCAGTCTCAGCTTCATTTTCTCGCCCATGCGAGTTTTAGGAAGCATGCCGTGAACCGCGCTTTCGATTACACGCTCTGGGAATTTAGCAATCAGGTCTTGAGCTGAAGTTACTTTCAATCCACCTGGATGCAGGGAGTGACGATAATATTTCTTGTTCTCCATCTTTTTGCCAGTGAGGTGGATTTTCTCGGCGTTGATAACAACCACGAAATCCCCTGTGTCAACATGTGGAGTGAATTGAGGCTTATGTTTGCCGCGGATCAGAGCCGCAACTTCACTTGCCAAACGGCCAAGCGTTTTGCCTTCGGCATCAACGATGTACCATTTGCGCTCAACTTCATTTGGCTTCGCCATATAGGTGGTACGCATGTATAGTTCCTCCTTGTATTCGTCCGAAAATCATCATTAATTTTCATCATTTATCTTCGTTCATGTGTAAAGCATTTTCATGGTGTTGCTGTCTTGCTATTGGCATTCTCTTAACCGGGGCTGTGGGAGAGCCGTTAAGAAAACACAACTTATATAATACAGGATTACACCCACTTCCGCAAGTGTTTTTTGCTTTTCTACCTTACACCATGCGGTTTGATTCAAACAAGCCGCCAAACGCATCCCGAACGCTTTCCGGTTCTTTGGGGAACAGCCGTCTGCGTGATACGTATCGCATCAGTCATTGCGGCTTCTCTTGGCTGGCGATATCGTAATCCACTTCCCATAACATCAAACCCTTGCCCATCGCTGTGGGACCGGCTGCTGCCCGATTTTGGGCTTCCAATATGACCTTCATATCATCCGGATGGCGCTTGCCTTCCCCTACCTCAATCAACGTTCCCATAATGATCCGGACCATGTGCTGGAGAAACCCGTTCCCGGATACGTACGTATGAATGATTCCTTGATCTCTGGTGCCTGGGCGGCACATGGATGTATCCTTCTCGATCCAAGCATCAAAAATCGTACGGACATGGGACGGCTTCGTCGACTTTCGTGACGCAAACGTTGTAAAGTCGTGCGTTCCGATCAGATGAGAAAGTCCCTGCTCCATCGCTGCGATATCCAGTTTTCCATGATGATGGATCTGGTACCGCCGGTTGAATAAATCCGGATATTGATTCGCATTGATGGTAAAACGATAGGTTTTGCGTTTCGCTGCATGGCGGGAATGGAATTCCATCGGTACCTCCATTGCATCCGAAACCACGATATCTTCCGGCAGCCAAGTGTTTAATGCCATGCACCAACGCTCCACGGGAATGGGGGAAGCCGTGTAAAAATTAAATACCTGGGCGCGGGCATGCACCCCGGCATCTGTCCGGCCTGAAGCCGTAATCTTGAGCTGCTCTCCGGACAAGCGGCGAATGGCTTCCTCCAAATAGTCCTGAATCGTGTGGCCACCGGGCTGGGTCTGAAAGCCGTTATAATCGGTACCGTCGTAACTGACCTTCATCAGAAGATTACGCATTGCTTGCCTCCTGCGTGCTTTCATCGAATGACTCCGCAACGAAACTTGCGATATAGAATCTCATTAACATCGCTGATAACTCATAGGCTCTATATCTATCAAAAAAAGAGCCCCATAGGAGCTCCTTTTCATCATGTGAAGCCGAACCCTTCGAGTCAGCCACATGACTAGAAGGTCCCCGTTATCGTAGCCCATGGAGTAGTCGAGACGAGTCGAACCAAATGATCGACTATATCTCGCACCACTTCCCGTTCATGGCTCCTAGAATAAACATCTGAAGAGCCGGGCATACATAACTTCAGTCACTTCAATGGAACAAAACGAAATTACGCGCGATCTACCAGTTCCAAATAAACCATTGGAGCTGCGTCACCACGACGAGGACCCAGTTTCAGGATACGCGTGTATCCGCCTGGACGCTCTACGTAGCGAGGAGCGATTTCGGAGAACAATTTTTGGATTGCATCTTGTTCACCGTCAACCGTTTCACGACGCACGAATGCAGCTACTTGACGACGAGCGTGCAGATCACCTTTTTTTGCTTTTGTGATCAGTCTCTCAGCGATCGAACGAACTTCTTTCGCTTTGGCTTCAGTCGTTTGAATACGCTCATATAAGAAAAGGTCGGTTACCAGGTCACGGAACAACGCTTTACGCGCACTGGAATCGCGGCCCAACTTTTGGTATGCCATGTGTTTTTCCCTCCTTTGCTAAGCTAAGCCGAATCTGCTATTCTTCCGTACGAAGTCCCAGGCCCAACTCTTCGAGCTTCTCTTGAACTTCCTCCAAGGATTTGCGTCCGAGGTTCCGGACTTTCATCATATCCTCTTCGGTTTTCGTAGTCAGCTCTTGTACCGTATTAATGCCGGCACGTTTCAAGCAGTTGTAGGAACGAACGGAAAGATCCAGCTCTTCGATCGTCATTTCAAGCACTTTTTCTTTCTTGTCTTCTTCTTTCTCGACCATGATCTCCGCATCCTTCGCTTCGTCGGTCAGACCCACGAAGAGGAACAGATGCTCAGTCAAGATTTTCGCGCCGAGACTAACGGCTTCTTCTGGGCGGATGCTGCCATCCGTCCAAATTTCGAGCGTCAGTTTGTCGTAGTTGGTTACTTGGCCAACACGCGTATTTTCCACGCCGTAGTTAACACGGCTAATCGGAGTGTAGATCGAATCGACGGGAATGACGCCGATAGGCTGGTCATCGCGTTTGTTCCGATCCGCCTGGACATAGCCACGACCGCGACTGGCAAAAATACGCATATGAAGTCTTGCACCAGGGCCCAGCGTCGCAATATGAAGATCCGGATTCAGAATCTCCACATCACTATCCGCACGGATGTCACCAGCAGTAACAACCCCTTCACCCTCCGCATCAATCTCGAACACTTTCTCTTCATCGGAATGAATTTTCAGAGACAAAGCTTTCAGGTTCAGGATGACCTCGGTCACGTCTTCCATGACACCCGGAATCGTGGAGAATTCATGAAGCACGCCATCGATTTGAATCGATGTGACGGCTGCACCCGGGAGTGAGGATAACAAGATGCGGCGAAGCGAGTTCCCCAGCGTCGTGCCATATCCTCTCTCTAGAGGCTCAACAACGAATTTCCCATAGGTTCCTTCTTCATTGACATCAACGGTCTCAATTTTCGGCTTTTCGATTTCAATCACGCAAGTACCCCTCCTTCAAACGTCGCTCCTATATGAAACTGTCATCTTATCCAGTAATCCATGTAGTAGTATGCCTAAACAACCATTATTAGCAGATTGCAACGGATTTATACCACATTAACAGGATGACTTCATTATACGCGACGACGTTTTGGTGGGCGGCATCCGTTATGTGGAATTGGTGTTACGTCTTTGATCAGGTTAACTTCGAGACCTGCTGCTTGCAGGGAACGAATTGCTGCTTCACGACCAGCACCAGGACCTTTAACCATGACTTCCACCGCTTTCATACCGTGTTCCATAGCCGCTTTGGCAGCTGTTTCAGCAGCCATTTGCGCAGCGAACGGGGTCGACTTACGGGAACCTTTAAATCCAAGGCCGCCGGAGCTTGCCCAAGAAATCGCGTTTCCGTGAGGATCCGTAATCGTTACGATTGTATTGTTGAACGTGGAGCGGATATGAGCCACGCCACTTTCAATATTTTTGCGGTCACGACGTTTAGTACGTACGACTTTTTTTGGTTTAGCCATTGTCTATTATCCCCCTTTCTTATTTCTTCTTGTTCGCTACGGTACGACGAGGACCTTTACGTGTACGAGCATTCGTTTTAGTACGTTGACCACGAACAGGCAATCCACGACGGTGACGAATACCGCGGTAGCAGCCGATCTCCGTGAGACGTTTAATATTTAAGGAAATTTCACGACGCAGGTCACCTTCTACCTTAACCATACCATCGATCGTTTCGCGCAATTTGCTGACTTCATCTTCTGTCAAATCACGGACACGAGTGTCTGCATTGATTCCAGTTTCTTTCAATACTTTCTGGGAAGTCGTTTTACCGATTCCGAAAATGTAAGTCAAGGCGATCTCAACGCGTTTGTCACGTGGCAAATCCACACCAGCTATACGAGCCATTTTACGCTACACCCCCTTCTTTAACCTTGTTTTTGTTTGTGTTTCGGATTTTCACAGATAACCATTACGTTCCCTTTGCGGCGAATGACTTTGCATTTTTCGCAAATAGGCTTTACAGAAGGTCTTACCTTCATGCTAATTACCTCCTCCAAGTTTTACGTTGTAAAACCAGCTTCGAAACTAAAGTAGTTTGTTACCGCTGCTGAGTTTTACGTCAGTAAAACCGCTTCGCAGCTTTCCTTGATTCCCCGGGGGAACCTTGAATCTATTTACGGTACGTGATACGACCCTTGGTTAAATCGTACGGCGAGAGTTGAACAACCACTTTGTCTCCTGTAAGGATACGGATAAAGTGCATCCGCAGCTTTCCGGAAACATGAGCGAGAATCTGGTGACCATTCTCCAGCTCGACTTTAAAGGTAGCATTCGGCAACGGCTCGATGACCGTTCCTTCGACTTCAATGACATCTTCTTTAGCCACAGTTAGTCTCCTTTCTGATCTGCCTTGGATTTATCGGATACAAATTGGCCAAGTGCGAAACGCAGTTTACCGTTTGTAACCCGACCGCTTTCTTGCAAACTGTTTACCACTTCACTGCTAATGTAGGATTGAGGTTCAAGATGAAGAACATTCTTCTTCTTGGCCCCGTCAAACTTGCGTTTGTCCCCATCCGCGATCCACACGAACCTGCTGTCCTCAATCGAAACGATAACGGCATACTGTCCGGCATCTCTGCCCTTCAGTATCTTAACAATCTGACCGGGTTGAAGCGTGATTTCATGATTCAATGTCATCACCCTATTCCGGCAGCTTCGTCAAAATTTCCATGCCATCCGGCGTGACTGCTACCGTATGCTCGAAGTGAGCACATAGTGAGCCGTCAACCGTTACAACCGTCCAGTTGTCTTCCAGCGTCTTGACATTCCGTTTCCCGGCATTGACCATCGGCTCGATCGCGAGCACCATGCCCGGTTTGAGTCTTGGTCCGCGGTCAGGGATGCCATAGTTCGGAATTTGCGGATCCTCATGCAGATCGGTACCCACGCCATGACCAACGTACTCCCGGACGACAGAGAAACCTGCATCCTCGATATGACGCTGAATGGCATGAGAGATTGTAAACAAGCGGACATCGGGTTTGACTAGCGCAAGTCCAGCATAGAGCGATCCTTCCGTAACGTCCAGCAAACGCTGGGCCTCTTCGGAAATTTCTCCTACAGCGTAGGTCCATGCCGAGTCACCATGGTAACCCTGGTATTGCGCGCCGATATCAAACGTAACGATATCGCCCTCGATCAATTTGCGTTTGCCTGGAAATCCATGCACCAATTCTTCGTTGACTGATGCGCAAATGCTGGAAGGAAATCCGTTGTAGCCTTTAAAAGATGGCACAGCGCCTTGGCTTCGAATGAACTTGTCGGCCATAAGGTCCAGTTCCCCGGTCGTAATGCCCGGTTCAACATGAGCGGCAAGGAGCTTGTGGCATTCCGCCACGATCCTTCCTGCTTCTCTCATCAAGCTCAGTTCCGTTTCGGATTTACAAATGATCATTATACTTAACCTCTCAGTATAGACGCAATTTGTGATGAAACCGCGTCGATTTCCTGATCACCATCGATTTGACGCAAAAGACCTTTGTTCTCATAAAACGTGAGGAGTGGTGCTGTTTTGTTGATATATTCGTCTAAACGAATGCCGACGCTCTCTTCGTTATCATCGGAGCGCTGGTACAATTCGCCGCCGCATTTATCACAAATGCCTTCCTGTTTAGGAGGATTAAAGATCACATGATAAGTCGAACCGCAGTTTTTGCAAATCCGGCGGCCGGTTAGGCGGGCCAGAAGCTTTTCCCGATCCACTTTCAGGTTGATGACGTGATCGAGACCCGTATTCAAGCGGGCGAGGATGTCATCCAGCGCTTCCGCTTGCGAAAGGGTTCTTGGAAAGCCGTCCAATAAAAAACCTTTTTCGCAATCGGACTGCTGCAGACGCTCTTCCACAATACCAATCGTTACGTCATCGGGTACCAGCAGACCCTGATCCATGAATTCCTTCGCTTTGATCCCGATGGGAGTTCCTTGTTTAATCGCGAGACGAAATGCATCGCCTGTAGAAATATGAGGAATACCGAATTCATTCACGATGTTTTCTGCTTGCGTTCCTTTTCCTGCCCCAGGAGGACCCATGAATAAGATGTTCACCTTACGTCACTCCCTCCTCTTGATTGACTAGCAAGAACAACACAATAGGCGCCGGGAAGCGATACAGACCACTCGCCGGAACCTATCGCCTATTTATTGATAAAACCTTTGTAATGACGTTTGATCAGTTGGCTTTCGATCTGCTTCATCGTATCCAGTGCAACACCGACGACGATCAAGAGGGACGTACCACCAATCTGAACCGTACGAGGAAGACCTGCAAGTGATCCGAAGAACACCGGAAGTACGGAGATCACGGCCAGGAACAGAGCTCCTGTCATGGTCAGACGGGTCATAACCCGTGTCAGATACTTCTCGGTAGCTTTACCAGGACGAATGCCCGGCACATAGCCGCCGTTCTTCTTCATATTATCAGCCATTTGGTTCGGATTCATCTGCACGAAGGTGTAGAAGAACGTGAAACCAATGATCATGAGTACATACAGTACCATTCCAAGCGGGCTGTCATAAGCCAGGTTCGCCGTAATCCATTTCGCCCAATTCTGGTGTGCCCAGAAGCTGGCCAGGATAACCGGGAACTGCAGCAATGACATCGCAAAGATTACCGGAATAACGCCTGCTCCGTTAATCTTGAGCGGAATGTGTGTGTTCTGTCCGCCGTACATTTTGTTTCCTACAACACGCTTCGCGTATTGAACCGGAATTTTACGGATACCTTGCTGAATGAATACAACACCGGTAATGATCAGAACCAAAATCAGGAGGATGATGACACCCTTCAGAATATTCATGAAGACCTGACCATCCTGAATGAAGTTCGATTCAATCGTTGTCCGAATGTGCATTGGAATACCAGCAGCGATACCTGCAAAGATAATGATCGAAATACCGTTACCGATTCCGCGTTCCGTGATCTGTTCGCCGAGCCACATCAAGAATGATGTACCTGCAGTAAGAACGATCGCGATCACGACGAAGTCGATAAAGGTTGCTCCAGGAACCATTTCGGCGCCATACAGGCGGTTAAACCCGATGGACATACCGAACGCCTGAATCAGACCCAGTATTACCGTACCATAACGAGTAATTTGAGCCAACTGCTTCTTCCCGTGTTCCCCTTGTTTGTTCCATTCCGCGAACTTTGGAATGACGTCCATCGACAGCAACTGCACGATAATGGACGAAGTAATATATGGAAATATCGAAAGGGCGAAGATCGAAAACTGCGATAACGCGCCCCCCGAGAACGTGTTAAGAAGACCGAACAACTCATTGCCTGCCTGATTCGTCTGGGTAAAGACATCCTTGTTAACACCGGGAACCGGTACAAAGGATCCGATACGGAAGATGATCAGAACGAATAAGGTGAACAAAATACGCTTGCGAAGGTCCTCGACACGCCATATATTTTTCAGGGTCTTAAACATTAGATCACCTCGGTTTTACCGCCGGCAGCCTCGATCTTCTCTACCGCAGATTGAGAAAACTTATTAGCTTTTACAGTCAAAGAAACGGTAACTTCACCGTTGCCAAGAATTTTGATTCCGCTCTTTGTATTGTTAACAATACCGCTCTCAACCAAAACTTCTGGAGTCACTTCAGTACCTGCTGCAAAGCTGTTAAGTTCTTCGATGTTCACAATCGCGTACTCTTTCCGAGTTGGGTTTACGAAACCGCGCTTCGGAAGACGACGATACAATGGGTTCTGTCCACCTTCGAAGCCTGGACGTACACCACCGCCGGAACGAGAGTTTTGTCCTTTGTGACCGCGACCCGACGTTTTACCCGTACCGCTACTAGTACCGCGTCCAACGCGCTTGCGCTCTTTGCGGGATCCAGGTGCTGGGCTCAGCTCATGTAACTTCATCGTTCGTTGCACCTCCTTAATATGTCCGGGGATAAACTGCCCGGGATTAACCTTCGATTTCTTTAACAGAAACCAGGTGATTTACTTTCTTGATCATTCCGCGAATTGCAGCATTGTCGCTTTGAACCACGGAATGGTTGATTTTGCGAAGTCCGAGTGTTTTCACGGTTGCACGCTGATCCTCTGGACGACCAATCACGCTGCGTACGAGGGTGATTTCAAGTTTAGCCATGAGATTCCCTCCTTAACCCAACAGCTCTTCGACGGATTTGCCGCGAAGCTTGGCAACATCTTCAACACGCTTCAGGCGGGACAAGCCTTCCAAAGTCGCATTGACCATGTTCATGGAGTTCGAAGAACCTAGAGATTTTGTCAAAATGTCGCCTACGCCAGCCAGCTCGAGTACTGCACGAACCGGTCCGCCAGCGATAACCCCAGTACCTTCAGATGCCGGCTTCAACAATACGCGGCCTGCTCCGAAGTGTCCTGTTACGAGGTGAGGAATAGTGGTTCCAACAAGTGGAATGTGAATCAGGTTTTTCTTAGCATCTTCAATACCTTTGCGGATTGCATCCGGTACTTCGCCTGCTTTACCGATACCTGCTCCTACCCAACCTTTGCCATCACCGACAACTACCAGTGCGCTAAAGCTAAAGCGACGTCCGCCTTTTACAACTTTAGCAACGCGGTTAATGTTTACTACTCTTTCAGTCAGTTCTAAAGTGTTAGGATCTACACGCAAGTCGTTTACCTCCTTTTGAAAATATCTTAGAATTCAAGGCCTGCTTCGCGAGCTGCCTCTGCAAGTGCTTGAATACGTCCATGGTACAAATATCCACCACGATCGAATACGATCGATTTATAACCTTTGTCTGCTGCGCGTTTTGCAACGAGTTCGCCGACTTTACGAGCGGATTCAACGCTTCCGCCGTTCTTGATGTCGTTAACCAGTTCTTTGTCCAGCGTAGAAGCTGATGCCAAAGTCACGCCAGCCACGTCATCGATCAATTGAGCATAAATGTGTTTCGAAGAACGGAACACGTTCAAACGTGGACGTTCTGCAGTGCCTTGGATTTTCTTGCGGACACGCAGGTGTCTTTTCAGACGAGCTTTGTTCTTGTCTTGTTTCGTGATCATGCTTCCATTTCCTCCCTTCAGTTTTGCCTTAAGAGCTTCACTTTTAGACGCATCGGGTAAGTATGGGAGAAGAGGCAAGTTATCCACCAGGTGAACCCCCAGTCAGCTAACCTTACTTCTTCTTACCAGCTTTACCTTCCTTACGGATAATGCGTTCACCTTCGTATTTAATCCCTTTACCTTTATAAGGCTCAGGCTCACGTACGGAACGGATCTTAGCAGCGTATGCACCAACGCGCTCTTTATCGATACCGCGAACGGTGATTTTTGTGTTTGACGGTACATCGAATTCGATGCCAGCTTCCGGTGTAATTTCAACTGGGTGGGAGTAACCCACGTTCAGAACGATTTTATCTCCGGTTTTGCTTGCACGGTACCCGACACCCACCAACTCAAGGTTTTTCGAGAATCCTTCAGTTACACCGTTGACCATATTCGAGACAACGCTGCGGGTCGTGCCGTGAAGAGAGCGATGTGTTTTGTTGTCGGAAGGACGAACAACATTGATCTCGTTGTTTTCTACTGTAATTTGCATGTCTTTATGCAATTCACGAGTCAAGGTACCTTTAGGTCCTTTTACAGTGATTACAGTGTTATCCAGTGTGACTTCCACACCGTTAGGAATAGCAATTGGTTTACGACCAATACGGGACATTCATTACACCTCCTATCTTGTGACGTTGATTACCATACGTAGCAGAGAACTTCTCCGCCAGCTTTGGATTGACGAGCTTCTTTGTCGGTCATAACTCCCTTAGACGTGGAGATGATCGCAATACCCAAACCACCAAGTACGCGAGGTACTTCGTTGCTCTTCGTGTAAACGCGAAGACCTGGTTTGCTGATTCTTTTCAGACCTGTGATTACGCGCTCGTTGTTGGAACCATATTTCAGGAATACACGAATGATCCCTTGTTTATTGTCTTCCACAAACTCTGCATCACGGATGAAGCCTTCACGCTTCAAGATGTCAGCGATTTGTTTTTTCATCGTCGAAGCAGGCATTTCTACTGTTTCGTGGCGAACCGTGTTCGCGTTACGAATACGAGTTAGCATATCTGCAATTGGATCGGACATAGTCATGTAGGATAAACCTCCTTCCCGTTTATAAACTTCTTACCAGCTTGCTTTTTTCACGCCAGGAATCTGGCCTTTATAAGCTAATTCACGGAAACAAATTCTGCAAATTTTAAACTTCTGCAGTACCGAATGTGGGCGACCACAACGTTCACAACGGGTATATGCCCGTACTTTAAATTTCGGTGTACGTTGTTGTTTAACTTTCATCGAAGTTTTTGCCACTTAGCCTGACACCTCCTAAATAGTTTCGGAGAAAAGGACAACCGTCTTATTTCGCGAAAGGCATGCCCAGTTGAGCAAGCAGTTCACGGGATTCTTCGTCGGTTTTGGCAGTCGTTACGATAACGATGTCCATACCGCGAACCTTATCCACTTTGTCATACTCAATTTCAGGGAAAATGAGCTGCTCTTTCAGACCGAGCGTATAGTTACCGCGTCCGTCAAATGCTTTGGTGGACACGCCTTGGAAGTCACGTACACGTGGGAGTGTAACGTTGAACAGCTTGTCGAGGAAGTAGTACATACGCTCACCGCGCAGCGTTACCTTCACACCGATTGGCATGTTCTCACGCAGTTTGAATCCCGCGATGGATTTCTTTGCACGGGTGATAACCGGTTTTTGACCAGCAATCAGCTGCATGTCGTTCACAGCGGAATCAAGCACTTTCGAGTTGGCTACAGCGTCACCCACACCCATGTTGATGACAACCTTCTCGATTTTTGGTACTTGCATTACTGTCTTATAGCTAAACTTCTGCATCAGAGCAGGAGTTACTTCGTTCAAAAAACGCTCTTTCATTCTTGCTGCCATGATTCAAGGACCTCCTTTCTAAACCGTCTTATTTATCGATAACTTCTCCGGATCTTTTAGCTACGCGAACTTTTTTACCGTTGTCCAGTACTTTGTAACCGATACGAGTTACTTTTCCGCTCTTCGGATCAACGTGCATAACGTTCGATACATGGATCGGAGCTTCCTTCTCGATGATACCGCCTTGTGGGTTCATTTGGTTTGGCTTCTGGTGCTTCTTGATCATGTTCACACCTTCAACCAAAACACGATTTTCACGAGGGTACGCTGCGATGACACGGCCTTTTTTGCCTTTGTCTTTACCGCTGATGACGATAACCGTATCATCTTTTTTCACGTGCAGTTTGTTGCTATGGGATTCCAGAACTTTTTTCACTTTAGGCATTCGTTACACCTCCTATGACTAGCCAGTTCAACTATTTATCGGGTTCCCGAAAAGTTACGTCACTTTTTGGGGTGTTATTAGATTACTTCCGGAGCCAAGGAAACGATTTTCATGTAGTCTCTTTCGCGAAGTTCGCGAGCAACTGGTCCGAAAATACGAGTTCCGCGTGGGCTTCTGTCGTCTTTAACAACAACAGCTGCATTCTCGTCAAATGAGATGTAAGATCCGTCTTTACGACGTACAGAACGCTTCGTGCGAACGACTACCGCTCTTACTACATCACCCTTTTTGACAACGCCGCCTGGTGTTGCTTGTTTGACGGAACATACGATCAAATCACCGATTTGAGCTGTACGACGACCAGTACCACCCAATACGCGGATACACATCAGTTCCTTCGCACCGGAGTTGTCAGCAACAGCTAAACGTGTAAATGGTTGAATCATTTAAATTTCCTCCTTCCATCAAAAACTGATCATATCTTAGATGATAACCGCTTTTTCAACCACTTCTACCAGTCTCCAGCGCTTGTCTTTGGAGAGAGGACGAGTTTCCATGATTTTAACGGTATCTCCGATTTGAGCTTGATTGTTCTCATCATGCGCTTTAAATTTTTTCGTGTATTTAATGCGTTTGTGATACAAGTCATGCTTCTTATAAGTTTCAACAGCTACAACAATGGTTTTATCCATTTTATCGCTGACAACTTTACCGATTTGCACTTTACGAGCATTGCGTTCTTCGCTCATTTGTTAGCCTCCTTCCTGAATACAGAACATGACGTTCCATTTCATTAACTAATCCCAAGTTCTCTTTCACGGATAACGGTTTTAGCACGAGCTATTTCTTTGCGAACGTCACGGATCCGAGTCGGGTTATCAAGCTGGCCAGTGGCCAATTGAAAACGGAGGTTAAAGAGTTCCTCTTTAAATCCGGCGATTTTTTGCTCGATTTCTGCAGTGGTTAAGTTGCGCAGTTCATTAGCTTTCATTTGCTTCACCACCCACTTCTTCTCGTTTCACAAACTTCGTTTTTACAGGCAGCTTGTGAGCGGCGAGACGCATCGCTTCGCGGGCGATTTCCTCGGACACGCCTCCAAGTTCAAACATGATCTTGCCTGGTTTTACAACGGCAACCCATTTCTCAACGTTACCTTTACCGCTACCCATCCGCACTTCGAGAGGCTTTTGAGTAATCGGCTTATCTGGGAAAATCTTGATCCATACTTTACCGCCACGACGGATGTAACGAGTCATCGCGATACGAGCAGCTTCGATCTGACGGTTCGTGATCCAGCCTGGTTCTGTAGCTTGCAGACCGAATTCGCCGAAGTTCAGTTCAGTACCGCCTTTCGCTTGGCCTCTCATATGGCCGCGCTGTTGTTTGCGGTGTTTTACACGTTTTGGTACCAACATGATTAGTTGCCTCCTTCCTGAGCAGCTTGTTTCTTAGCCGTAGGAAGAACCTCTCCACGATAGATCCATACTTTCACGCCGATACGGCCGTAAGTCGTATGCGCTTCTGCTGTACCATAGTCGATGTCTGCACGAAGCGTATGAAGTGGAACAGTTCCTTCACTGTAGCCTTCCGTACGAGCAATCTCGGCTCCGCCAAGACGTCCGCTGACCGATGTTTTAATCCCTTTCGCTCCAGAGCGCATAGTTCTTTGAATCGCTTGTTTCAGTGCACGACGGAAAGATACACGACGTTCCAGCTGTTGTGCAATGCTTTCAGCAACAAGAATTGCGTCCAGTTCAGGGTTTTTGATTTCAGAAATGTTGATGTGAACTTTTTTACCGCCGGCGATTTTAGTCACTTGCCCGCGCAGTACTTCTACTTCGGAACCACCTTTACCGATAACCATACCTGGCTTCGCAGTGTGGATCGTCACGTTCACACGATTAGCCGCTCTCTCGATTTCGATACGGGATACAGCGGAGTCTTTCAATTTATTTTTCAGGTATTCACGGATTTTCACGTCTTCCAGCAAAAGATCACCGAAATCTTTGCCTGCATACCATTTGGATTCCCAATCACGGATAATACCGATACGGAGTCCTACTGGATTTACCTTTTGGCCCACACGTTTTCCCTCCTTATTTTTCAGCTACCACCAAAGTAATGTGGCTGGTGCGTTTATTGATCCGGCTTGCACGTCCCATCGCACGAGGGCGGAAACGTTTCATAGTCGGTCCCTGGTTGACATAAGCTTGCGTCACAACCAATTTAGTTACATCCAAAGAGTAGTTATGCTCAGCGTTTGCGATAGCCGAGTTCAAAAGCTTCTCAACAACCGGAGATGCAGCTTTCGGAGTGTGACGAAGAATTGCGATCGCTTCGCCCACTTGCTTACCGCGGATCAAGTCAACAACGAGTTGAGCTTTACGAGGAGCAATACGAATCGATCTAGCATGTGCTTTTGCTTCCATATGTTTAACCTCCTCTCAAACAAAGAGCTTCGTTAATTATCTTCTTGTTTTCTTATCGTCTTCATGACCTTTGTAAGTACGGGTTGGAGCGAACTCACCCAACTTGTGTCCTACCATGTCCTCAGTTACATATACAGGTACATGTTTACGGCCATCGTATACACCGAACGTGTGACCGATAAATTGCGGGAAAATAGTGGAGCGGCGGGACCAGGTTTTGATCACAGCCTTTTTGCTTGCGGCGTTCATATCCTCCACTTTTTTGAGCAGATATCCGTCAATAAAAGGTCCTTTTTTCAAACTACGGCTCATATTGAAATCCTCCCTTCATCAAATTGTCTCGTTACCTTCGGGCCTGACACGAAGTTATGCACTTAAGCGCGCATTACTTCGTGCGGCGGCGAACGATATATTTGTCAGAAGCTTTGCCTTTTTTACGAGTCTTGGCACCAAGGGTTGGTTTACCCCATGGAGACATAGGAGACTTACGTCCGATTGGAGCGCGGCCTTCACCACCACCGTGAGGGTGATCGTTAGGGTTCATGACGACACCGCGTACTTCAGGACGTTGTCCGAGCCAGCGGCTGCGGCCTGCTTTACCGATTTTGATCAACTCATGGTCTTGGTTACCCACAGAACCGATGGTTGCACGGCAAACTTTCAGGATGCGGCGAACTTCACCGGAAGAAAGACGAACCGTTACGTACTTGTCTTCTTTACCGAGAAGCTGAGCTTCTGTACCAGCAGCACGAACCAATTGTCCGCCTTTGCCTGGTTTCAATTCGATGTTGTGGATAACTGTACCTACTGGAATGTTTTCCAGAGGAAGCGCGTTACCGATCTTGATGTCAGCACCTACTCCAGATACTACTTGGTCTCCAACTTTCAGACCTTTAGGAGCGATGATATAACGCTTTTCACCATCTACATAGTGAATCAGAGCGATGTTGGAAGTACGGTTCGGGTCGTATTCGATTGTAGCAACGCGACCTGGAATGCCATCTTTATTCCGTTTGAAGTCGATGATACGGTATTTACGTTTGTGTCCGCCGCCATGGTGACGAACCGTAATTTTACCTTGGTTGTTGCGGCCAGCCGTTTTGCTCAGTGGAGCCAGCAACGATTTCTCCGGCTGATTCGTGGTGATTTCTTCGAAAGTCGACACGGACATGTTGCGTCGAGCCGGGGATGTCGGTTTATACTTTTTAATAGGCACTGAATTTTCCCTCCTTACTTAAGAAATTCTTATTCAACCGATTCAAAGAACTCGAGCGGTTTGCTGTCTGGTGCCAAAGTCACGATTGCCTTTTTCCATTCGGTTGTGTAACCGGAATAACGGCCGTAACGCTTTGGTTTAGCAGGAACACGCATCGTATTCACGTTCGATACTTTTACTTTAAAAATAGATTCGACAGCTTGCTTGATCTCGGTCTTGTTAGCACGGATATCCACTTCAAAAGCATATTTCAGCTCTGCCATGTAGTCAGCCGTACGTTCCGTGATCACCGGGCGCTTGATTATATCGCGTGGGTCTTTCATTACGCGAGCACCTCCTCTACCTTCTGAACTGCTTCCTTCGTAATGATCAGTTGATCGTACGACAGTACGTCAAGAACATTAATGCCGTCAGCCGCTACGAATTTCACACCAGGAATATTGCGTGCGGAAAGGGCTACATTATCATCATAGCTTGGAGCAACGATCAGAGCTTTACGGCCTACTTTCAGGTTGCTAAGGATGTTAGCAAACTCTTTCGTTTTCGGCGTGTTCAGCGTCAGTTGATCCAATACGATAATTGCGTTGTCAATCACTTTGGAAGACAAAGCGGATTTGATAGCCAAACGACGAACTTTCTTAGGAAGTTTAAACGTGTAGCTGCGCGGAGTCGGTCCAAATACCACGCCGCCGCCTTTCCATTGTGGAGAACGGATCGAACCTTGACGAGCACGGCCGGTACCTTTTTGTTTCCAAGGCTTACGTCCGCCGCCGCGTACTTCAGAACGTCCTTTTACTTTGTGGGTACCACGACGAAGGGAAGCGCGCTGCAGCAATACTGCGCTGTGCAGTACGTGTGCGTTCGGCTCGATGCCGAATACAGCTTCATTCAATTCTACTTCGCCAACCTGGCTACCGCTGACATTATAAAGTGCTACTTTAGGCATTGTTTGTTCCTCCTTTCTTTAGGCGATTATTTCTTCACCGTTTCTTTGATTTGAACGAAACCTTTTTTAGGTCCTGGAATGGAGCCTTTAACAAGGATTACGTTACGCTCTGCGTCGACTTTAACAACTTCGAGCTTTTGGATCGTAACTGTCTCATTGCCCATGTGACCTGGCAGACGCTTTCCTTTAGGAACACGGTTTGCCTGGATCGAACCCATGGAACCTGGTCTACGGTGATAACGGGAACCGTGAGACATTGGTCCGCGGCTTTGGCCCCAACGCTTGATTACGCCTTGGAATCCTTTACCTTTGGAAATACCCGTTACGTCAACAAATTCGCCTTCTGCGAAGACATCAGCCTTCAGCTCTTGTCCAACCTCGACACTCGCGAGGTCAACACCGCGAATTTCGCGAACGTAGCGCTTAGGCGCAGTGTTTGCTTTTTTCGCATGGCCTGCTTCTGGTTTGTTAGATCTGTTCTCTTTCTTATCGGAGAAACCAACTTGGATCGCTTCGTATCCGTCGTTTTCCAGATCTTTCTTTTGAAGAACAACACAAGGACCTGCTTCGATAACCGTTACAGGAATTACAACACCCTCAGGGGTAAATACTTGAGTCATTCCGAGCTTTCTACCTAAGATACCTTTCATGTTGACACCTCTTTTCTCTTCTCTAATTCGTTATGCAATGCTTACAGTTTGATTTCGATATCTACACCGGACGGCAGGTCCAAGCGCATCAAGGCATCCACAGTTTGTGGAGTCGGGTTCACGATGTCGATCAAGCGTTTATGTGTACGCATTTCGAACTGTTCCCGAGAATCCTTATACTTGTGCACCGCACGGAGAATGGTAATTACTTGTTTCTCAGTTGGAAGCGGGATCGGACCGGATACACCAGCACCCGAACGTTTTGCTGTCTCAACAATTTTCTCAGCGGATTGATCAAGAACTCTGTGGTCGTATGCTTTCAAGCGAATACGAATTTTTTGCTTTGCCATTTTATTCCCTCCTTCTATCGCCCAATTTGGTATCGGACATACTCCGCGAAAATTTTCCAACCACCCACCTCATGGCAAAGGGGCCGGGTGTGTCGGTAACCTCTCACATCATCGCAACGTCGCAGAACAACATTCACTATTATATATAAAAGATAGGCGCATTGCAAGCACTAATTCATATTTGATATGTATTTACATTCGCTCCGTGCTTTCCTTGAAATTTCCGGCAGAAACCGCAGCTTCGGACGTGGCTTCCCGGATGCTTCCGATCGTCATGGAGAGCAGCTTCATTTCTTTCTCCGCGCTCATCATTCGATCTGCACTGGACTGTACGGACATCAGAATGCTGGAGAACAGCTTGCTGGATTCCTCGGATTGTCTCTTCCCTTGCTTCGTCAGCTGTTGAACCTGATTAATAGATTCTACCACTTCCGCCGTGATGGCTCTCGACTTGGATACGATACCGGCAATTCGGTTCACGGTCGTCCTCGT
>NZ_AEXS01000001.1:0-25516 GCF_000204455.1 Paenibacillus sp. HGF5
AATCGGATGGGATTACCCCTATCCGCCGGCAGGCTACTTTGAATTTCCGTACATACATGAAGTCGATGTATTCAAAGTACCGGAATGGGCCAAAGAAGCCGTATTCTATCAAATCATGACGGAACGCTTTGCCAACGGGAACCCGGCCATCAGTCCTGACGGAACCGATGCCTGGGGCGGCAAGCCGGAGGTGGACAATTTCTTCGGCGGTGACCTGCAGGGCGTGCTGGATCATCTGGATGATCTGGTTGACCTGGGCATTAACGCCATTTATTTTACCCCCCTCTTCCTCTCTCCCTCCAATCATAAATACGACACGGTAGATTATAAGCAGGTGGATCCGCACTTTGGCGATAACGATCTGTTGAAAAAGGTAGTCGATACCTGCCACGCGAAAGGCATTCGGGTGATTCTGGATGCGGTATTCAATCACTGCAGCGAGGAGTTCCCGCCCTTTCAGGACGTCCTGAAGCATGGCGAGAAGTCCAAATATGCCGGGTGGTTTCATGTGAACCGGTTTCCTTGCGAGATCAAGGACGGCATACCGACATACGACACCTTCGGCTTCTTCGGAAACATGCCGAAATTCAATACCGCCAATCCCGAAGTCAAGGCGTATTTACTGGGCGTCGCCGAGTATTGGATTAAGGAGATCAAGCTTGACGGCTGGCGTCTGGATGTTGCGAATGAAATCGACCATCATTTCTGGCGGGATTTCAGACAGGTTGTCAAGAAGGCGAACCCCGAGGCTTACATCGTGGGCGAGGTTTGGTCCGACTCGTTGATCTGGCTGCAAGGCGACCAGTTCGATTCCGTGATGAATTACCCTTTTGCCGATAAGGTGCTGGAGTTTTTCAACGGCAATATGGACGGGCTCACCTTCGCCAACCGTATCGGCTCGATCCTGATGCGTTATCCGCAGCAGACCAACGAAGTTGTCTTCAACCTGCTTTGCAGCCACGATACGCCCAGGCTGCTTACGCGCGTGGGAGAAGATATCCGGCGCATGAAACTCACCGTCGTATTCCTGTTCACCTTCATGGGCACGCCGTGCATCTTTTACGGGGATGAAATCGGCTTGACCGGGGATGGAGACCCGGATTGCCGCAAATGCATGGAATGGGATCCCAGGAAGCGAAACCAGGAGCTGTATGCATTTTATCAAGGCATGATTGCGCTGCGGAAAGAGCATAAGGCCTTGCGGCAAGGTCGCTTCCGCTTCTTGCAGGCGAATCTTCATGATCCTTGCATCGTGTACGAACGTGCCGACGAAACCATGCATTTTATCGTCTGGATCAACAACAGCGACTCGAAGCGTACCCTATCGCATCCCATCGTCACGACCGATTGGATCGATGCCGAAACCGAAGAGCCTGTAAAACCGGTAAACGGTACGATGCATATCGATTTGGAACCGTACGCGTATCGCATTTTATGCCGGGAATTGAAACATTAGCTTAGATCATATTCAGACAGCGCAGGGGTGCCCGGATAGCTTGTTATTCCTATGCTATCCGGGCACCCCTGCGTCTTGAAAGCCATGGTTATTATCGGCTGGTGATCTGATGATAGATTTCCTGATATTCCTTCGCCGAAACGTTCCAGCTGTAATCCCCGCCCAGAGCGTTCTTGCTCACTTTACGCCAGTGCTCGGGCATACGATATATGGAGGTCGCGCGGCGGATGGTGTTCATCATGTCATGTGCATTGTAATCCTTGAAGGAGAAGCCGTTCCCTTCGCCCGTATACTCGTTGTATGCCTGAACCGTATCGTTCAGTCCGCCCGTTTCTCGGACAATGGGTACGCTGCCGTACCGCATGGCGATCAGCTGGCTGATGCCGCACGGCTCGAATTTGGAAGGCATCAGGAACAGATCGCTGCCGGCATAAAAACGCCGCGATAACGGCTCATTGAACCGGATCTGGGCCGACATTTTGGTGGGATAGCGATTTGCCGCTTCCCTGAACCAATGCTCATAGGAAGGATCTCCCGTTCCCAGGACAACGAATTGAATCTCGTCATAGTAGAGCAGCTCATCCAGAATGCGGATAACCAAATCGAGTCCTTTCGAATCGACCAATCGCGTAACCATTGACATCAACGGAATATGCGGCGCCACGGGAAGATTCAGCTCTTCTTGTAAGGCGATTTTGTTCTGCGTTTTTTTGTTCAGTCCGCTCCGGAACTTCATGGCGAGATGCGGATCTGTCGCCGGATTGTAGCTTTTGGTATCAATGCCGTTCACAATCCCGCTCAATCTCGAGCCTTGGGCCGACAGAAGTCCGTCAAGTCCGTATCCGTAATAACCTGTCTGGATTTCCGTGGCATAGGTTGGGCTGACCGTCGTTACGTGATCCGCGTAAACGATGCCCGCTTTCATGAAATTCACGTTTCCGTAATACTCCACGCCTTCGGCCGTGAAATGCCGGCTGTGAATGCCAAGCAGATCAACCAGCACCTCGTACGGATATACGCCCTGATACAACAGATTATGGATCGTGAACACGGTTCGAATCCCCGCATAGAAGGGATCATGTCGATAGACGTCTTCAAGAAGCAGCGGAATCATGGCGGTATGCCAGTCGTGACAGTGAAGCACATCCGGCTGGAATCCGATTACCGGCAGAACCTCAAGCACGGCACGGTTGAAGAAAGAGAAGCGTTCGCCATCGTCCATGTAACCATAAATGCCGTCTCTGCCAAAATAGTACTCATTATCCACGAAATAGATCGTTACGCCGTCTTCCACCACGGACTCGATGCCGCAATATTGCTCGCGCCAGCCTACCCGCACCCGGGTTTCTCCCACATGCTCCATTCGCTCTCTGTATTCTTCCGGAATGCCGCGATATTTCGGCAGCACGACTCGAATATCCTCGCCCATGCCGCGCAGGGATTTAGGCAAAGCAGCGATCACATCCGCCAGTCCGCCTGTCTTAATGTATGGTCCGCATTCCGAAGCTGCAAATAACAATTTCAATCCTGCTTCCCCCTTTTGCTCCGTTTCGTTTTTTGTTCAGTTTTCTCTCTTGCCGCTGCCGCCTTCAGCGACGCGTCCGATCGATCTTGCGATTTCCTCGATCGAGGCGGCTTTTTCTTTAAAACAACCATGCCTAATGGAGGCAGCTTGATCTCCAGGCTGTGGGTTTGGCCATGCCAGGTCTTCTTCTCCGCTTTCATCTCACCGTCGTTCAGCAGTCCTGAGCCTCCGTAATCGGCATGATCGGAATTCAGAATTTCCACATATTGCCCCGCTCTCGGCAAACCGATCCGATATTGGTCATATGCCTTTGGCTGAAAATTAATGACGATGATCAGCGTATCGCCGGGCTTGGTGCCCATTCTCATATACGATACGACACTCTGCTCATGATCATCGGCGCTGAGCCATTCAAAGCCTTCCCATCGGTGATCCTGCTCCCATAGCGCCTTTTCATCCACGTACATGCGGTTTAGAGCTGCCGTATATGCCAACTGCTTGCGGTGGCTTTCATAGTCCAGCAGCAGCCAGTCGAGCTGCTCCTGATCCTTCCATTCGATAAACTGGCCGAACTCTCCCCCCATGAACAGCAGGTTCTTCCCGGGCTGGGTGATCTGGTATCCAAGCAAAATCCGCAGTCCCGAAAATTTTTGTTCATAGCTTCCCGGCATTTTATTAAGCAGCGATTTCTTTCCATGGACGACTTCATCGTGTGAAAGCGGCAATGTAAAATTCTCCGAATAGGCATAACAAATGGGAAATGTCAGTAAATTATGATGGGTAGGCCGCTGATCGAACTCTTGTTCAATATAAGACAGCGTGTCGTTCATCCAGCCCATATTCCATTTGTAATTGAAACCAAGACCCCCTTCATGCACAGGTGCCGTAACCCCCGCCCATGCGCTCGACTCCTCGGCCATCATCAAAGCATTCGGGTAATATCGAAACACGGCTTTATTCAATTCCTGCAGAAAGGATATCGCCTCAAGGTTTTCCAAGCCTCCGTGCTCGTTAAGGCTGTACTGACCCTCACGCTTCTCAAAATCAAGACGGATCATGCTCGTCACGGCATCAACGCGAAGACCATCAATATGATACATATCCATCCAAAATAAGGCATTGGAGATGAGGAATGAAATTACCTCCGGCTTGGCATAATCGAAAGACAATGTTCCCCAGCCCGGTTTCTCGGCTTTTTGGGGGTCTTCATATTCATAAAGAGGCGCCCCGTCAAACTGCCGAAGCCCGTGGGCATCCTTGGCAAAATGTGCGGGCACCCAGTCGAGCAGCACGCCGATGCCGGCTTGGTGCAGCTGGTCGACGAGATACATGAAATCATGGGGGGTTCCGTATCTGCTCGTCAGCGCATAAAATCCGGTGCCCTGATAGCCCCACGAAAGATCGTAGGGATGCTCCGCCAAGGGCATAAATTCTACGTGGGTATAACTCATTTCCTGCAAATAAGGAATCAGCTGATCGGCCAATTCCCGATATGTAAAGAACGAACCGTCCTCTTTTTGCCGCCAGGTTCCGAAGTGCATTTCATAAATGTTCACCGGCTTGGCATATGGGGATTTGTTATTCCTTCTCCATGCGGCATCATTCCAGCTATATCCTGAGAGGTCGGTCACCACCGATGCCGTCGCAGGCCGTACTTCGGCATGAAATGCATAAGGATCGGCCTTTAGGAACGTTTCTCCGAAGGGCCCCGTGATCTGATATTTGTAAAAAGTTCCAGTCTCCATCCCAGGGAAAAACCGACTCCAAATTCCCGAATCGGGCATCCTATATAACGGGTCTTGGGAACCATCCCAGCCGTTCCAGTCTCCGGCAAGTCCTACCTGCCTGGCATTCGGAGCCCACACCGTAAAACGCACGCCCTCTTCTCCTTCTTCTGCGGCAAGGTGTGCACCCATACATTGGTAACTGTGAAACCAGGTTCCTTCATGAAATAAATACACTTGTTCCGGAGTCATGTTTCCTTCCCTAACTGCTTGGTTCAATCGTCGTCACCTGCTTTTTCTTAAAAATCCAATATTATTAATGCTATTACCCCATTCTAACCAGGTTGAAAATAAAAAATGTCCCTGAAAAATAATTTTGTAATTTTCAAATTACTTTTTCAATATAATCGTTTCAAACCCCGGGAATGTCGTTTATGTAATGAACAACGTGAAAATACATTGGGAGGGAAACGTGATGAAGAAAAAAGACTGTATTGCTATGCTTCTGGCGGGTGGAGAAGGTAAACGATTGGCTCCCCTTACGTCCAGGCTGGCAAAACCCGCCGTTCCGTTTGGCGGACATTATCGTATAATCGATTTTCCTCTCAGCAATTGTGTAAACTCCGGAATCGATACGGTTGGAGTGCTTACGCAATATGAGGCAGAATCATTACACGAACATATCGGCGAAGGCGAACCCTGGGGATTAACACATACAGGACGTGAAGGCATTGCCCTTCTTCCATCCAACAGCACACATCAAGACGGGTACTTGGGAACGGCAGATGCCATTTATAAAAACATTCAATACATCGATGATCAAAATCCAGAGCATGTGCTCATCTTATCCGGGGACCACATTTACCAGATGGATTATCGGGAAATGCTTGAAGCCCATATGAAGCAAGGGGCTCCTGCCACGATCTCCGTGATGGAAGTGCCTTGGGAAGACGCCAGCCGATTTGGCGTCATGAGCGTTGACGATAATCTCAATATCATTGAATTTGCCGAAAAACCGGCAGAACCGCAAAGCAATCTTGCCTCCATGGGCATTTATTTGTTCCGTTGGGACTATCTGAAGCAGCACCTGATCGAAGATGCGTCTGACCCGAACTCCAGCCATGATTTCGGAAAGGACGTCATCCCTAAGATGCTGTCCGGAGAAGAGTCGCTGCTAGCATTCCGCTTTCAGGGCTACTGGCGCGATGTCGGCACCGTAGAAAGCCTCTGGGAAGCCCATATGGATGTGCTTAGCCAAAATGAGCTCGTCCTGGAGAGAGCCGATTGGCCTATGTATACGCGTGCTTGGAAAACCAAGCTGTCGGCAGCACGGACCCGAAATGTGGAGCATACGGACTGCCTGATTCATGATCAATGCACCTTCGAAGGAAAAGCCAAAAGCTCCGTCATCTTCTGCGGATCAGAAATCGGCAAATACTCCATCGTGAAGGATAGCGTAGTCATGCCGAACGCCAGAATCGGCAAAGGCGTCCATATCGAGCACGCCATCATCGGGGAAGGTGCAATGATCAAGGACGGAGCCGTTGTGAAAGGGGCCCCCGGCAATGTCGTGGTTGTAGGACCGTATGAGACGGTGCTTCCGAAACCAACGGTTCGTACCCAGCCGGCCCGGCTCCTTCAGGATGTATACGAAAAAGGACGCTTGCGTGCAAATGTCTCTTCATCCTGAACGAATGTCATGAACAGAATAGAGCTCTGAGAACTTCTTTCAGGCCTTTAACACAAAAAAGCGATCCGCTACGGATCGCTTTTTCTCATGTATCGTGCCCTGCTGACTTTGCGCATGCGACGGAGGTTCAAACTTTAAGATCAAGAAACAAAATTCTTTTCATATAAATTCACGATGCGACCGCCCATATCCTGCTCGGCCACGAATTGAAATCCCTGACGCTGGTAAAATCGATTCAGCGTTGGCAAATGGGATACGCAATCCAATCGGAAGCCCCGTTTCCCTTTGGAAACCAAATACGATTCCGCAAAGGAAATCATTTTGTTCCCAAGCTCCAGCCCCCGATAAGCGAAGCGTACGGTCAGACGATGCAAGTAACCGTAGGACGGATCGTCCCGCTTCCCCCAGTAGTCAGGATCCCCGTACTGCAGCGTAAACATGCCGGCCGCCTTGTCTTCATGCCACAGGATGAAGACTTCACGCTCTTCCAGGTACTGTTTCATTAGGTCCAGGGAAAAAAGCGAGGGACTCCACTGCTTGCGCCCTTGCTGCTCCATCACCTCGGCCGCCTCCGTTAGAAGCGCCAGCATCTCTCCTGCGTGCACGGCTTCTGCCCGTCGTAGTTCAAACCGCCCCTGCTCCGTTGAAAACATCGCTGCGGATTCCACTCCTGTACTCCCTCCTCAATAAAAACACCCCACAAAGTGGAGCCTATGCTCCGATCTTTATTCCAATTACTTTGCGGGGACCCCCAAAACATACCCCACAAAGTGGAGCCTATGCTCCGATCTTTATTCCAATTACTTTGCGGGGACCCCAAAAACAATACCCCACAAAGTGGAGCCTATGCTCCGATCTTTATTCCAAATACTTTGCGGGTGTAAAGTTGAGAAAAGCTTTGCCGGTAATCCGGCAAAGCTTAGGCCATCGGCCCGGCTGCGTCTTCCTCACCGTTCTCCAACCCGCCGGCCATCGGTATTTTCCCCTCAGGCAGCGGCAGCTTGACGATCACGGCTGTTCCGTGCCCGAGCTCGCTTTCCATTTCCATCGTGCCCCCGTGAAGCTCAACGAGCTGCTGCGTGATCGCTAATCCCAGTCCCGTTCCCCCGTTAAGAGGATTCACCTGGAAGAACCGATCCTTTACCCGCCGAAGATGCTCGTCCGAGATGCCGATCCCGTGATCTTGTACGGTAACGATAACAAACTTCTCTTCCATCGCGAAGGACAGGTTGATTACCCCGTTCTCATGCGAGAATTTAACCGCGTTGTCCACGATATTGAGGAATACCTGCTTCAAGCGGTTGACATCCCCATAGATAATCGGCTTCTCGTCGGACTCCAGTTTGATCTGAACGCCCTTCTTCTCGGCTTTCGTCCACAGATTGAGCATGATCTCTTGCAGCAGCTCCCGTAAATTCACGATGCCCTTCACCAGCTTCATCTCATTCTGCTGGAGCTTGGAGAAATCCAGCAGCTCTTCGACAAGGCCGATCAACCGATCGGTTTCCTTGGAGATGATCTGCATTCCGATTTTCGTTTCTTCCGGATCGTAGCCGCCGGAGTCAAGCGTTTCGCTCCAGCCCTTGATGCTTGTGAGCGGCGTTCGCAGCTCATGCGAGATCGAGGAGATAAAGTCATCCTTCACCTGATTGCTTCGCACAATCTCCTGCGCCATGTAGTTCAAGGTCGACGAAAGCTCGCCTAGCTCGTATTTGTAATCGCCCTTGATCCGTACGTTGAACTTGCCTTTGGCCATCTGAGCGGACACCGTGGTAATGTTGTTGAGCGGCTTTACGATGGAATTGGCCAGCCCAATGCTGAAAGCAAGCACGATCGCCAGAACGGCCGCCCCAATGCTGACGGCAAACAGCGTCATTTTCATCAGCTTGTCGTTTACGTATTCCAGCGAAGTCACGTAACGGAGAATATACGTATTTTCAAAACCGTTCGAAACGGACTGGGACACCGCCATCACGATCTGGCCCGTCCCTTGCTGTTTGCCGATCCATCGGCTCGTATTGCCTGCAAGCGCTTGGGTGACATCGCTGGTCTTGATGGTCTGCTCTATTTCGAAGCCGGTCGAAGTTGAGAGTACTTGACCAGCCGGGTTCAAAATTTGAAGCTCCGTATTATACAGTTCAAAATGGCGAACCATCTCGCTCAGCTGATTGACGTTGTCCGACGAGGTCAGTCGAAAGGGCTGATAGAAATCGTTGGCGGTACGGATATGGTTCACCACATGGTTGTACACCGTATCGTAATAATACGATCGTAAAGCGATTAGAAAAATAACCTCAATCAGCAGCAAGGCGATGAACACTACCAGGAAGTAGTGCAGCACGATTTGCCGCCGAATGCCTTTTTTGATGATCATTGTCCCTGACCCTTCCATTTATAGCCGTGTCCCCATACCGTCTGGAGGTATTCCGGCTCGGAAGGATTGCCTTCGATTTTTTGGCGCAGTCTCCGAATGTTCACGTCCACGATTTTGGGATCGCCCATATATTCTTTGCCCCATACGTGATCAAGCAGCACATCACGGCTAAGCGGCGTGTTTTCTTTTTCCAGGAAGAACTGGACCAGCGAGAACTCCGTAGGCGTCAGCTCCACCGGCTGCCCGTTCTTCTTGAATTGCTTGGAAATCAGATCCAGCGTGAACGGGCCCGATTGAAAGGATACCTTGGCTGCACCCGCACGCTGAACGTTCACCCTGCGCAGAAGGGATTGCAGCCGGGCGATCAGTTCCGTCGGGCTGAACGGTTTGCTTACGTGGTCATCCGCTCCGACGGATAGGGCATACACTTTGTCCTGCTCCTGGACTTTTGCCGTTAGGAAAATAATGCCGATCCGCTCGTTCGTTTCCCGGATTCTGCGGCATACTTCAAAGCCGTCGATTCCCGGAACCATGACGTCGAGCAAGGCGATATCGATGTCTGGCGTCGTTTGCAGCAAGCGAAGGGCCTCATTGCCGTTCTCGGTCTCCAGCACCTCAAAGCCGTTCCGTTTCAGATTAATTACGATAAAACTGCGAATGGATTCTTCATCTTCTAATATGAGCACTTTACTCAAGGTCTAGTTCCCCTTTCTTTCGATAGGAGCCACATTGTTGCTGCTTGGCTTTTTATCTTTTTTACTCAATTTCAGATCGCCATGGCTTCGATAAGCGATGACGCGGTTTTTCTCCTTCACCAAGATCTCCCAATCGGATTCGGCTTTTCCCCACTGGGCCGTGGAGAAAAACTTGATTTCTGCGACGGACTCTCCCGTGTCGGTCATGACAAAATTCAGATAAGCATTTTTGTTGGATTCCGGCGTAATGGTAATTTTATTGTACATATCCGGCGGAAAATCCAGATAGAAGCGATTATTCATATCGTAGTATCTTTGGAGCACGAATTGAAGCCCTTCTACTTCGTTGCTCTCCCGGACCTCTCCGTCCCACTGGAAGTACGTGGTGAAGAACGGGATTTCGTCCAGGATCAGCCGATCTTCCCAGCCGCTTGGCCTTGTAAGCACACCAAACTCTAAAATGCCGTCATCGTTCACGTCCTCGCTCTCGACCGGCAGTTCCTTGTACGTAAGCAGTTCATCCTGGAGCACGTCAATAAACTTGTTGTCCTCCATGATAATGAGCTTGGAATAGGAAGAGTTGGACACGACCGAAGCATCCAAGATGATACCTTCTTTGTTTTTGGCCACTTTACCTGCGACAACATTGTAATAACTTTCGATATTTGGTCCCAAATCCAGTTTGTTCAGCTCAACGAAAGCATCCTCGAATTTGTCGTATTGATAGGTGCTGATATACGACAGCTCCTTCTGCTGAAGGTATACCACCGTAATATCCTTGACCTTGTCGCCATTCATGTCTCCGATATTGAAGTGCGTATACGGCAAAGCCGGGATTTTTTCGAGCGAATCCCCGGAGAATGAATACACGGCCAGCAGGTTCTGAAGATTCTCTTCACCGCGGGAGAAACCGGCTACGATGTCAACCTTGCCATCGTTCGTAAAATCAACGAAATCAAATGACTCCAAAACCGTCCCTTCTCCGTCGAAATCGAGGCTCTTCACCCAGGTATCACCCTGCTGCTGCATGATCATGCCGTGGATTTTCACCTCTTCATCCGGCGTCTGATAGAAGACGACGGCTTCCATAACGCCGTCGTTGTCGAGGTCATGAATTCGGATCGAACTGCTGTCGACGTCGCTTCGCGGCCGAATGATAGCGCCGTTGTCCAGTTTGATCTTCTGGAGCGCGGACTGGATAGCGCCGTTCAGCGTCGCTTTGTCCGTCGGCAGATCCGGTCGCTTCATTAAAGACACCGGATCCTGAATAAAGGTACAGCCGCTTATGATAAATAGTAACAAGCCGGCCAAGAGGGCTTGCATCACTCTATATTTCAATAAGTATCAACTCATTTCTATGCTTTCGCCTTGCGTCAAGTGATCGATAATTACAGTCTTGACTTCTCGCCATGGGTTAAACGTCTTCCGGTCACATCCACTACCAGCTGGCCGCCCGACAGCCCCATGATTCGGGTGCAGTATTTCTCCGCAAGCTCCAACGGGATGACGGTAAATACCGTCAGCCGCTCTTCCTCGCACAAGGTTTTTAGCGTCTTCAAAACATGCTCGGCAGAGGCCGGATCGAGTCCCGTGACAGGCTCGTCCGCCAAAATCACCTTAGCGCCGTGAACGAGCGCTCGGGCAATGGCAATCCGCTGCTTCTCGCCGCCGCTCAGCTCGCCGGCCTTGCGTTTTGCCTTGTCCAGCAAACCCAGGTGCTCGATCGTATCCATGGCTCCCATATAATCATCAGACCGGACCATCCCGGTAACCATCCGCCACAGCGGCGTTTGGCTGGATTGCCCGATCAATACATTCTTAAGCGCCGTTCGATTTACGTTTAGGGAAGGATTCTGCTCGAGATAAGCCCATTCCCGTCGAATTCTTCGTTTTCCGGCGGGATTCATCATATCTTCGCCGTCAATCGTCAGTTTGCCGCCGTCCCATTTTTGCTGCATTGAGAGACAGCTCATCAGCAAACTTTTACCGCTTCCGCTCGCACCGATCAGACCGATCATTTCCCCGTGTTCCATCTGAAATGTGATATCCTTTAACACCGGTGTACGTTCAGGACCCATCGTTTTCTTCAGCCGATCCACTTTAATCATGTTATCGTCTCTCCCGTCAAGTGCATATTCCTACTCTCTAGTTTAGAAGAAAGCGAAAGCAATTGCCATGAGAACGCATGTTTCTATTTCTCGGGTGAAACGCTGTTGCCTTTGAACCATAAACCCGTGCACGCAAACAGAATATACAAGCCGCCGAGCAAAACGAAGATTCCCCCGTTCCACCCGGTTTCCATGATAGCGCCGCCCGCATTCGGCCCTGCGATACTGCCGGCATTGAAATGAAAGGAAGCCACGACGTTGGCCGCCGGCAGCAGAACCCTGGGAAGGATGTCCGCGGCATAGGCCAGACCGAGGGAGAAGAAAGAACCGACCAAACCGCCGGCCATCGTCAGTAATAGTAAGGTTGCCCAGAAATTCGTTCCAGCTACCGGAATCAGCAGGAAACAGCAGCCCCCCACGATCCCCGCGATCGTCAGCACCCGCTTGCGTCCGAATTTATCGCTCCAAATGCCGAGGGGAAGCTGCAGCAGGAGTCCGCCGATGCCGACAAATGGCAGCAATGTCGAAATTTCGCCTAAAGTGAACCCGCTTCTTAACCCATAGACCGGGAAATTGCTGTTAATCCCCGCTTCCATGTATCCGTACAAAAACGCGGGAATCAAAGCAAACCAGGCCAGCCGGTAGCTTTTGAGATAGCGGCCGGCCGGCTGCTGCTCTCCTTGCTCGCTTTTTTCCGGCTTCAAATTCGGAAGTTTGAATAGAACGACCAGCAGAATGAACAAGAACAGCACAGCCAGAATCAAAAACGGTACCGCTTCGCCGTATTTCAGAAGAGGAATGCCGAGCGGCCCTATACTAAATCCCAGACCGTAGGACATGCCGTAAAAGGAAATGCTCCGCCCCCGGTTCTTCACGGTTGACATCATCAGCACCCACAGCTGGGCGGCATAATGCAGCGCGCTATCGCCGATGCCCACAAGCACCCGCAGTACAAACCAGACGGCTACGCTCGGAATCAACGGGAAAGCGACCAGCGACAGCATCACCAGCACGAGACCCGATACGATCAGTTTTTTGAAACCGACCCAGCCGAGAAGCCGTTCCGCTACCAGCGTCATGGCAAATGAGCCTACATATAAAGCAGCCGCGTTCAATCCGTTCATGGAGGATGAGATGCCCATCCGTTCCAAAAAAATAGCCAGCACCGGCAATAGCAGTCCCTGGCTTAAACCAGCCGCAACCACGACGGCAATTAAAATAAAATAATGAGTTCTCCCTTGACGGGGGGTAACAGCTTCTGTCACTGAAATATAGTCCTCCTCTAAAATGAAAAAACGATGAATTTAAACAGCCAAATGAACATTATAGTGGACAAGCCCAATCGATACAAGCCATAATAATAACAATGCCATCAATTGGGAGGGTATCCGTTCATGAAATATAAAGTTAGTATCGATGTATCCATGGTTTATGAGCTGCTGGGCAGCTTCATGATATATGCAACAAGGAAATGGACCGATAACCTGGATATTGGAAAACAGCTGATAACGGAGATGGATGAGCGTTTGCCGCAGCCTGTACGTGTCCAGTTCAGTGGAGCCCGCTCATGGCCGCTCGCGGATTACGATGTCTTATACGCTCTGATCATGCTTCGAGGAGAGCATCGGGAAATCCCTGATTTTCTAGGCTGGATCGAATCTTCCCCGGTGGAGGAGCTTCATAGCCTGCTTCAGCCTCACTTGCCGTCCCTCACGCGGGATGAAACGTCCAGAATTCGAGAAAACTACACACCGTTGATGAAGCTCTGGTATGAGCACTACTTTTCCGAAGTGGAGCCTGACCTGTACCCTCTTCTGGAGGAAGATGCCGAGGAGAAACGAATGCTGCTTCCGAAAATGGACGACGAAAATCTGATCGAATATGCTTCCAGCGGAGTCATTCTGGATAACGTGCCGCAAGAAAACGTGGTCTTGTTCCCGGGTACGCATTTTCGTCCGATCAATACCTATTGCTTCTATGATAATGTACTCCTGCTGCAGTACCCTATTGATATACCGGAAGAAGACGAGGATGAGCCGCCCGTCGTTCTCCTGCGCATGACCGAGGCTCTCGCGGATCCGGAACGTCTGCGTCTGCTGAGATATATTGCGGATGAGCCGAAGGCCGTGTCCGAAATGGCGTCCGAATTGGGACAGCCCTATGAGCAATTGATGCACCACCTGATGATCTTGAGGGCGGCAGGCCTGCTGCGCTCCCATCTGAAATCCGAAAATAACGAAAGATTCAGCCTGCGGCCGGATGGTGCGGCCGAGCTGCAAATGTTCCTGGAGACTTACATTCGACTTTCCTAGCATGAAGGAGCGTACCATGAGTAAAACATCACAGCATATTATCTTCGACATGGATGATACATTAATACATTGCAACAAGTATTTCGACCTGATTCTCGGCGATTATTTCGAATGGATGACCGAATGGTTTCAGCCGTATGGAGTAACCACCCAAGAAGTCCGAGCCAAGCAAATGGAAATCGACGTAGCCGGCATCGACAAGCTGGGATTCGCGAGCGCGAACTTCCCCCAGTCCCTGATCGATACATACCATTTTTTCGGCCGAATTCACGGGAGAGATAGCTCGCCTAAGGAAGAGGAGCTTCTCTACCAGTTGGGTCTCAGCGTATACGAGCAGGAGATTGAAGCCTACCCCGGCATGGTCGAAACGCTGGAGAAGCTTCAAGAGGACGGCCACTGCCTCTATCTCTATACCGGAGGCGAAACCAGAATACAGAAGCGAAAAATCGAACAGATGAAGCTGGCGGACTATTTTAAAGACCGGATTTATATCCGCCAGCATAAAAACATCACGGCGCTTGAGGAGATTCTCGGCATGGGGTCGTTCGTCCGCTCTCATACGTGGATGATCGGCAACTCGCTCCGCACGGATGTCGTTCCGGCATTGACGGCCGGCATTAACAGCATCTACATCAAGCAGCAGCGCGAGTGGCAGTATAATCTGGTCGAGCTGAAGCAAGAGCCGCATAATGTGCTCTATACCGTTTCGGCGTTGACCGAAGTGCCGGAAGTCATTGAAGAGCATTTAACTTAATCGAATTGACAACGAGCCGATCCTGGAGTAATATCCCGGATCGGCTCGTTATTTTGGCGTAACCCTCGACGTCTTACGATTTCACGGCCGCGCTGGAGTCCACGGCTTGAACGGCCAGTTGCCCGTTACCGCCCGCCGCAAGGACAAGCCTGCCCTTATACGTGCTGCCGTCTTCGTTCTTAAAGGATAACACTTGGGTCTTTCCCTGAAGCAGCAAGGATTTCAGCATCGCATGAGAAATTTGTTTACCGGCAAATTCCTTCCAGATGACATAACTGCAGCCGGTTTTGAAATTCGCGCAGCCGTAACCTTTGCGTCCTTCAATAATTTGCCCGTCACATCCGGGTCTTGGGCAGCGCCCCAAGGGAGATCGTACGGACGGCGCTTCATTTGAAGCGGCAGGTGCTGATTTCGGAGTGGGCTTGCTCGTGCGCTCATCCTTCGCTTTCGAGGCTGGGGCCGCTTTAGACGCGCTTCGCTTCCCTCTTCCTTTGGACTTGTCCTCATCTCCGCCGAAAAGCGACGAAGGCGCCGGACGCTGCGAGGATACCTTGTTGATGATCGAAACGGTGAACTTCTGCACGTTTTGCATGAATACGTCAGCAGAAGCTTCGCCTTTGGAGATCTGGTGGAGGCGCCGCTCCCATTGGCCTGTCATCTCGGGCGAAGCCAGCAATTCGACGCCGGCATGCCGGATCAGCTCCACCGCCGTTCTTCCTTTTTGCGTTACGGTGATTTTTTTGCCCTGCATCGTGATATATCCGACCTTTTTCAAACGCTCGATGGTGGCTGCCCGGGTTGCCGGCGTTCCAAGACCGCTATCCTTCATCGCATCCCGAAGCGCTTCATCCTCAATGGACTTACCGGCGCTTTCCATGGCCTTCAACAGCGTGCCTTCCGTATAACTTTTTGGCGGCTGGGTAGCCTTTTCCTTCACTTCGGATTTTTTGCATTGCACCGGCTTGTCGGGAGTAAGGTCAAAGGAACGGTCGTTCCATTCCTGGTTCTCCTCTTCCTCGTCCTCTTTCCCCTTCTTGGAAGATTTGGATTTCTTCTTCTCCGTATCCTGGGCAATCAACACCTTCCATCCAAGCGACAAAAGCTCCTTGATTCCCGTCTTGAATGTTTCCCCCTCGACCTCGGTGAGCACCGTATGCTGCTTGTACATGGCCGGAGGATAAAAATGCGACAGAAACCGGGTGATGACCAGATCGTAGATATGCTGCTCTTCCTTGCTGAGCGTGCCCGGCCGCTTTAATGTCGGCAGAATGGCATGGTGATCCTCAACCCGCTGCGGATTGCATACCGCTTTGTTGTTGACGTGCACCCGGCTCGGATCCGCTCCTGCGGCCATTGATGCATACGAGGTCGATTTGAGCATATGAAGGGCCTTGTGCATGCCTTCGATATTCTGTTCATTCACATAGTTGGAGTTCGTACGCGGATAGGAAATCACCTTGTGGCGTTCATATAACGCTTGCGCAAGATCCAGCGTTTTTTTGGCAGAGTAACCGTACTTGGCATTGGCTTCACGCTGAAGCAGGGTCAAATCATACAATTTGAACGGATATTCCTTCGTTTCCTTCACTTCATATTTAGTAATGGTGCCGTTCTTTCCATGGACCTTGGCTGCAATCGTCTCTGCTTTCTCCTGCGAGGTCAGCCGCTCTCCCTGCCAGGTTCCCGTATACTCCAGCTGATCCTGCTTGAACAAAGCTTTCACGTCGTAGAACGTTTGCGATTCGAAGGCTTCGATCTCCTTCTGTCGGTCATAGATCAGTGCCAGCACCGGCGTCTGCACCCGGCCAACAGACAGCAACGTCTGGTGGCGGGTCGTAAAGGCACGCGACGCATTCATGCCGATCAACCAATCGGCTTCGCTGCGTGCGCGCGCAGCTTGCGTTAAATTCTCGAATTCAACGCCGTCCTTGAGCTCCGCAAAGCCGCGGCCAATGCTTTCCGGTGTTAAATCCGAGATCCATAGTCTTTTTACAGGCTGTTTCAGTTTTAATTGTTGTTGGATTAGTGCGAAAATATATTGTCCTTCTCGTCCCGCATCGCAGGCATTCACGATATGGCTGCAGCGCTTGGCTACCTCTCCAATGACCTTCAGCTGATCCTTGGTTTTCGGATTCGGGATGATTTTGAATTGCTCCGGAATGATAGGCAGGTCCCGTAGATTCCAGCGTTTGTACTTCGGATCATATGCATCCGGCTCCGCCAGCCCAACCAGATGTCCGATAGCCCAAGTTATGATGTATTGCTCACCTTCAAGATATGTACGGTTGTTCTTGGCCCGCGGCTCGATGACCGCAGCGATATTCCGTCCCATATCCGGCTTTTCGGCAATGACCAACGTTTTCAAATGACATTCTCCTCCCCGATGAGCAGCCTGGCGCGGAGGCTAACTCCAAAAAGGACTTCGCTCTCGCGAAGTCCCTTTAACTACTATATTCATGATAGCATATTTAGGAGAAGGATTAAACCAGTACGGTCGCTCCCATCAGATATTTGTCTACCTCGCGTGCCACCTCGCGGCCTTCATTGATCGCCCACACAACAAGGCTTTGTCCGCGGCGCATGTCGCCGGCTGCAAATACTTTATCCACATTCGTCGTATATTTGCCATACGGCGCTTTAACATTGGAACGACGGTCCGTTTCAAGTCCAAGCTGTTCTACCAGCGTCTGCTCCGGTCCGTCAAAACCGATCGCGATAAACGCCATTTGCGCCGGAAACGCTTTTTCCGTGCCTGGAATCGGCTGATACACTTTACGGCCGGTTTCATCTACTATGCGCTCGATTTGAACGGTATGAAGCTCTTTCAGATTCCCTTCATCATCCCCGACGAATTTCGTAGTCATGATGGAGAATTCCCGCGGATCGTTGCCAAACAGCGCTTTGGCTTCCTCATGGGCGTAATCCAGTGTATACACGTTCGGGAATTGCGGCCAAGGGTTCGCAATCGGATCGCGCTGCAGCGGAGCCTGTTTATGCGTACCGAACTGGGTAACGCTGCTGCAGCCGTGACGCAGCGCTGTCGCCACGCAGTCGGAGCCGGTGTCGCCGCCGCCGATGACGATAACGTCCTTGTCTTTTGCCGACAAGTAGTTGCCGTCTTCAAGACCGGAATCCAGCAGGCTCTTGATCGTTCCGTTCAGGTAATCCATCGCGTAATGAATGCCCTTGAGATCACTGCCCTCAATGTTGAATTCGCGCGGCTTTGTTGCACCGCCGCAGAGTACGACGGCATCATAATCTTCCATCAGCTGCTTGGCGGGAATATCCTTGCCGATCTCGGTGTTCACAACAAATTCGACGCCTTCCGCCGCGAGCAGATCGACACGGCGCTGCACGATGCCCTTGTCCAGCTTCATGGATGGTATCCCGTAGGTCAACAAGCCGCCAATGCGGTCCGCACGCTCGTAGACGGTGACGGAATGGCCCGCTTTGTTCAGCTGTGCTGCTGCCGCCAGTCCTGCCGGACCGGAACCGACAACGGCCACGCGTCTTCCCGTGCGCTTCTCGGGCGGCTCCGGAACGACCCAGCCTTCCTCAAAGCCTTTGTCGATAATCGCCTGCTCGATGGATTTGATCGTAACCGGCTCCCCGATCAAGCCGACGGTACAAGAACCCTCGCAAGGAGCTGGACATACGCGTCCGGTAAACTCAGGGAAATTGTTCGTTTTGTGGAGACGCTCCAGAGCTTCTCTCCACAAGCCCCGATATACAAGATTGTTCCACTCCGGGATCAAGTTGTGGATCGGGCAGCCCGATGTGCCGCCGATCATATCAATTCCTGTATGGCAGTATGGCGTACCGCAGTCCATGCAGCGTGCTCCCTGGGTCTGGAGCTCATCTTCTTCTAAATGTTTATGAAACTCTTCCCAGTCTTTAACTCGTTCAGCCGGGCTCCGGTCTGCCGGAAGCTGGCGCTGATATTCCATAAATCCTGTTGGTGTAGACATACTGCTTTACCCCCATCCGTTCTATCCATGCTGATTACCATGTACAATTTATCATATCATAAATCATCCGACATCTATCGTCAGATGAGCCAAGAAACAGGTTTCAGCCTGATTTATTTTTTCTATTTATGCTAAAAAAATTTTTATCAAAGCATGAACCCCCACTACTCGCGGCTATTTAAGCAGGCATTTGCATAAACATTAGAAATATAGTAGCATTTCGCTTTTCGCCTGTTAAATGGACTATATGCATGATCATTTGTATTATCCTACTATGAAAGCATTGTCAACATGGACGGAAGGCAGTAAGTCTATCCCTACGAATCGTGCCATCAAGCAGTTATTTCCGTTCAAACGTAACGAAACGGTAGGCATACGGATTTTTTTCGTCCGTGATGCCGGGAACCTCTTCGACGATCTTCCATTCATCCCAGTTCACTTCGGGAAAGTACGTATCCCCTTCAAAGCTCTCGTCAATGAACGTGCAGTACAGACGATCCGCCTTCGGCAGCATCAATTCATAAATCTGCGATCCGCCAATAACCATCAGTTCCTCGTTCTTCGAATAGGGTAGCGCGTTCTCGATGTCATGGATCACGATGCCCTGATCCTCCGTCAACGTAAAGCTCTCATCCCTCGTCAGCACGATGTTCTTTCGGTGAGGCAGCGGCTTGCCGCCAAAGGAATCCCAAGTCTTGCGCCCCATCAGGATCGTTTTATGGAGGGTTTTCTCCTTGAAGAAGGCCATATCCCGCGGTAAGCGCCACGGCATCGTGCCGTTCAGCCCGATCACCTGATCCTTGCCCATTGCCCATATCATCGATATCATACACCGTCTCTCCTTCCATTGATCTTATGGATGTCACCGCATGGAGCCTCCATAACCCAATTTATACTTATACGGCTACCGTCGCCTTAATGGTCGGATGGTATTGATAACCCTCAAATTCAAAATCCTCGAACGTATAATCAAAAATGCTGTCCGGCTTGCGCTTGATCACCAGCTTCGGCAGCGCATACGGTTCACGTTCAAGCTGCGTTCTAACCTGCTCCATATGGTTGGAATAGATATGGACATCGCCGCCCGACCAGATGAATTCACCCGGCTCCAGGTCGCACTGCTGGGCAACCATATGGGTTAGCAGCGCATAACTGGCAATGTTGAACGGCAGCCCGAGGAAGCTGTCCACCGAGCGCATGGTAAGCATGCAGGAAAGCTTCCCGCCCGCCACGTAGAATTGGAATACAAAATGGCACGGAGGCAGCTTCATGTTATCAATCTCCGCCACGTTCCAGGCACTGACGATATGGCGTCTGGAGTCGGGATTATTCTTAATCGAATCGATGACACCCGCAATCTGATCGATATGGCGTCCATCCGGCGTTTCCCATGCCCGCCATTGCGAGCCGTAGACAGGTCCCAAATCCCCGTTTTCATCCGCCCATTCGTCCCATATTCGCACGCCGTTCTCTTTTAGGTACCGGATATTCGTTTCACCGCTCAAGAACCACAGAAGCTCATGTACGACCGATTTCAGGTGAATCCGCTTGGTTGTCACTAGCGGAAACCCTTGGGATAGGTCAAAACGCAGCTGTCTTCCGAATACGGACAACGTTCCCGTTCCCGTCCGGTCTCCCTTCTCTACGCCATGATCCAGTATGTCCTGCAGCAGCTCCAAATATTGTTTCATCTCATAGTCACCTCACTAAAATCTCATATCCTCAGTCTACCATGTTCACGGAATGATTGGGATGCTTAAAATAACCCTGCCCGAAAGAGGGCGGATATCCGTTGGCATATCTACATAAAAAAAACAGGAGGCAGAAACCGCCTGCGCGTTCTCTGCCTCCTGGCTGAATATATAATGACTCGAAAATTCGTCTTCGGATTAACGGGCAATGATGTGGATCGGATGACCCATTACCAATTCCGCTGCTTCCATTACGATCTCTCCCAGCGTCGGATGCGCATGGATGGTCAAAGCTACATCTTCAAGCGTAGCGCCCATCTCAATAGCAAGGCCGAGCTCGGCAATCAGGTTGGAAGCTTCCAGACCCACGATTTGCGCTCCGAGAATAAGCCCTGTTCCCTCTTCGGCCACGATTTTCACGAAGCCTTCCGGATGGTTCAAGGATACGGAACGTCCGTTGCCTGCGTAAGGGAATTTGCCAGCTTTTACTTTATGGCCTTTTTCCTTCGCTTGAGCTTCGGTGTAACCTACGCTGGAGCATTCAGGATCCGTGAACACAACGGCCGGGATACATTTGTAATCCACGACGGACGGCATTCCGGAGATCGCTTCAGCAGCCACTTTACCTTCGTAGGAAGCTTTGTGTGCAAGCGCAAGACCGGACACGATATCCCCGATCGCGAAGATATGAGGAATGCTGGTGCGTCCTTGATGGTCGACTTTCACGAATCCGCGCTCATCCATATCAAGGCCGATCAGGTCCAGACCAAGCTCTCCGTCCGTGTTCGGACGACGGCCAACCGTAACCAGCAGGTAATCTGCTGTTACTTCTTTGGTTTCGCCATTCACGGAGTATTTCACGGTAACTTCTTTATCGTTTTGCTCAGCACTTTCAGCTTTAGCGCCTGTGATAATTTCGATACCGGTTTTCTTCATGTTCTTGGTTACGAGGCTTGTCATGTCTTTGTCAAAGCCAGCCAGAACGCTGTCCAGACCTTCGATGATCGTTACTTTGGAACCGAATTTGGAGTACATTTGACCCAGCTCGGCACCGATGTAGCCGCCACCGATGACAATCATGCTCTTCGGTACTTCAGGCAGGTTCAATGCTTCGGTGGAAGACAAGATGCGTCCGCCAAACGGGAATGGCTTCAGTTCGATTGGACGGGAACCTGTAGCAATGATGCAGTTCTTGAAGCGGTAACGCGGAGATTCATGATCATTGAACACACGCGCTTCGTTTTCGTTGATGAACATGCACTCGCCGTTGAAAACTTCCACTTTGTTGCCTTTCAGCAAACCGGCTACGCCGCCGGTCATTTTTTTGACAACGCCGTTTTTGAATTCCTGTGTTTTCGCGAAATCAACCGTTACGTTCTCCACGGAAATACCGAAAGCATCGGCATGCTTAGCGGATTCGAACTGATGAGCTGCAGCGATCAAAGCCTTGGAAGGAATACAACCACGGTTCAAGCAAACGCCGCCGAGTTCCGATTTATCAACGATCAGAACCTTTTGACCCAGTTGGGCGGCACGAATCGCCGCCACATAACCACCAGGACCAGCACCAATGACTAGAGTATCAATATCTAAAGAAGCATCTCCAACTACCATTAGTTACACCTCCATAACAAGCAGCTCAGGGTTAGCGAGCAGTTGTTTAATATAGTTCATAAAGTTTTGAGCCGTTGCGCCGTCGATGATACGGTGGTCAAAGCTCAAGGACAATGCCATAACAGGTGCTGCTACAATCTCGCCGTTCTTCACAACCGCTTTTTCGCTGATGCGGCCGGTACCGAGGATAGCAACCTCTGGGAAGTTAATGATTGGTGTAAAGAACATGCCGCCTGCGGAACCGATGTTCGTGATGGAAATCGTGCTGCCCTTCATTTCGTTAGGAGCCAGTTTGCCCTCACGGCCGCGTGCAGCCAGATCACGGATGCTGTCAGCGATCATCCAGATGCTCTTACGATCCGCATCTTTGATAACCGGTACGATCAGACCGTTATCTGTATCCGTGGCGATACCGATGTTGTAGTACTTCTTGTACACGATTTCGTTCGCTTCTTCGTCGATCATTGCGTTCAAAGCAGGGAATTGACGGCTTGCCGCAACAAGTGCTTTAACGATGAATGGCAGATACGTAACTTTCGTGCCCTTCTTCTCAGCGATCGGTTTCATGCGGGTACGGAACGCTACCAGCTCAGTTACGTCCACTTCGTCCATGATCGTAACGTGAGGAGCCGTGTAAGCCGATTTAACCATAGCATTCGAGATCGCTTTGCGGATACCTTTGAATGGTACGCGCTCTTCTTCTGCACGAGTGTCCACCGCTGCGGAAGCTGCTGCAGGAGCCGCTTTCGCTTCGGAAGCAGCTTCTTGCGCCGGAGCTGCTGCCGTTTGGCCGCCACCGTTCTTGAAGGCTTCTACATCTTCGCGAGTCACTTTTCCGTTGTTTCCGGAGCCTTGAATTTGTGCGATGTCAACGCCCTGCTCGCGAGCGAATTTGCGCACGCTTGGCGTAGCCAGAACTTCACGGTTAGGTGCTGCAGGCGTCGCTGCTTCGCCGTTTCCGCCTTGTTTAGCGTCAGCCGGAGCATCTTGAGCCGGGGAAGAAGTCGTATCTGCGCTGCCTTTCGCTGCGTCAGCTTCTTGAGCGGACTGCTCTTCGGCAGGGGCTTCTTGCTCAGGAATGTCGCCTTCAGCATCGATGATTGCAACCACTTCACCGACACGGCATACTTGACCGTCCTTGGCAAAAACTTCTTGAACCGTACCGTTCACGGGACAAGGAACTTCCACGACCGCCTTGTCGTTCTGTACTTCCATGATGATGTCGTCGTCTGTTACTTTGTCGCCCGGCTTGATATGCATTTTGATGATTTCACCTTCATGCAAACCTTCGCCCAGCTCTGGAAAACGATATTCAAATTTTGCCAACTGAAAAACCTCCCTAGAAATTGCTGCTATTAGAAATTCAATACTTTATTTACGGCATCAACGATACGCGCCGGAGTAGGCAACCAAGTGTCCTCGATTTGAGCGAATGGATACACGGTGTCTGGCGGCGTAACGCGAAGCACCGGTGCTTCCAGGTGCAGAATCGCTTTCTCGTTGATTTGAGCGATCACTTCTGCGGCTACGCCGGCAGATTTCTGCGCTTCTTGAACGACGATGGCACGGTTGGTTTTCTTAACCGAAGCCAGCACGGTATCGATGTCGATTGGAGAAATGGTGCGCAGGTCGATGATTTCAGCTTTGATTCCGTTCTTCTCAAGCTCGTCTGCCGCTTTCGTAGCAGTATGAACCATCAGGCCGTAAGCGATGATCGTAACGTCCGTTCCTTCGCGAACCACGTTAGCCTTGCCAAGCTCAACGGTGTAATCACCTTCAGGAACTTCAGCGCGGAACGCATGGTACAGGTTCAAGTGCTCCATGAAGAATACAGGGTCATTGTCGCGAATCGCTGCGATCATGAGTCCTTTTGCATCATAAGGATTGGAAGGTACTACAACTTTAATACCCGGGGTTTGCGTGATCAAACCTTCGAGTGCGTCGGTATGCAGCTCAGCCGCTTTAACCCCGCCGCCGAATGGTGTACGGAATACGATCGGGGAGTTGTAGCGTCCGCCGGAACGGTAACGCATGCGCGCTGCTTGAACGACGATTTGGTCGAGCGCCTCAAAGATAAATCCAACGAATTGAATTTCAGCGATCGGACGGAAGCCTTGAATACCGAGACCTACTGCCAAACCGCCGATAGCGGACTCTGCCAGCGGCGTATCGAATACGCGCTCTTCCCCGAATTCTTTTTGAAGGCCTTCCGTTACACGGAAAACACCGCCGACATTACCTACGTCTTCACCGAAGATGACAACGTTAGGGTCACGGCTCAATTCAACGCGCATGGCGTCGCGAATCGCTTCTTTCATGTTCATTTGTGCCATTGCTTCATTTCCTCCTTAAGAAATACAGTTCACTGTTCTTCCAGTGTGATGCCTTATAAGGCTATATATCGATGTTAAACGTTATTTAAAAACAAGACCTGATGCGCCCATGACAAACCGGATGATCATCCAGGATCCACCTTTGACAATCATCGGCCCGTCACTCTTATTGGAAATCGGCTTTCTGTTCTTCCAAATGCTTCGGCGTTTGCTCGAACATGCTGTCGATCAAACCAGGTACCGTCATTTTTTCCGTTTGTTCTGCTTTTTTGATTTGCTCGTTGACTTTCGCTTTCGCTTCTTCTTTCACGCGAGCTGTATCTTCTTCTGTCCAGAGGCCTTTGGCTTCCAGGTACTTCGCAAGACGCGCGATCGGATCCTTCTCGTTCCACTCGCCCTCTTCTTCCTTCGTACGATATTTCGTAGCGTCGTCAGACAAGGAATGCGGACGGAAACGGTATGTCACGGCTTCGATCAGCGTTGCGCCTTCACCGTTGCGGCCGCGCTCTGCAGCATCCTGAACCGCTTTGATCACGGCGAGAACGTCCATGCCGTCAACTTTAACGCCTTTGATGCCGGCTGCAACAGCTTTGTGCGCGATAGACAACGCTGCTGTCTGCTTGGAGAACGGAGTCGTAATTGCGTAGCCGTTGTTTTGCACGAAGAAGATGACCGGCAGTTTGTACACGCCTGCATAGTTCAGGCCTTCGTAGAAGTCGCCCTCGGAAGAGCCGCCGTCACCGGTATACGTAATAACCACTTGTTTTTGCTTCTTCAATTTGTAGCCCATAGCGATACCCATGGCATGCAGGATTTGCGCGCCGATGATGATCTGAGGCATCAATACATTAACGCCTTCGGGAATTTGTCCGCCATGCTGATGTCCGCGGGAATAAAGGAATGCTTGGTAAAGCGGAAGTCCATGCCATACGATTTGCGGCATATCGCGGTAGCCCGGGCAGATAAAGTCGTCTTTCTCAAGCGCAAACTCACTGCCTACCATCGTAGCTTCTTGACCGGATACAGGAGCGTAGAAACCGAGACGTCCTTGACGGCCGAGGTTTACGGCGCGGTCGTCCCAAGTACGGGTAAATACCATACGGTACATAATTTCTTTCAGTTGATCGTCCGACAATTCAGGCAGAAGATCTTTGTTTACGATTTTGCCATCCGGGGAAAGTACAGATAGAGTACCTACTTCCTCGGTATATACTTCATAAGGAACCTTGGTCATTTTTTTCACCTCAATAAATATTTGAATATCAAGTTCCG